>JBGPVQ010000049.1:0-11126 GCA_041491785.1 Gemmatimonadota bacterium
TCGCAGAGCCGGAACACCTCGGGCATCCGGTGGGAGACGTAGATGCAGGTCACCCCCCGCCGCTTCAGCCGCTCGAGCAGATCGAACAGGCGCTCGGCCTCGACGTGGCTCAAGCTGCTGGTCGGCTCGTCGAAGACGATGATGCCCGCGCCACCGCCCACCGCCTGGGCGATCTGCACCATCTGCTGCTGCGCGACCGACAGCTCACCCAGCCGGCGCCGCGGGTCGAGGCTGGTGCCGATCTCCGCCAGCATCGCGGTGGCTCGGCGCTCCATTTCCGGCCAGGACACCACGCCCCCCCGCACCGGCAGGGTGCCGAGGCAGAGATTTTCCGCCACCGAGAGGTTGTCGCAGAAGGCCAACTCCT
This sequence comes from Gemmatimonadota bacterium, assembly GCA_041491785.1. Classification (GTDB taxonomy): domain Bacteria; phylum Gemmatimonadota; class Gemmatimonadetes; order Gemmatimonadales; family GWC2-71-9; genus JABFSM01. The sequence continues at coordinate 368 of JBGPVQ010000049.1, forward strand.
GGTGGACCATGCCGACGCCTGCCGCCAGCGCGTCACGCGGATTGCCGAATCGCACCGGTGTTCCGTGCACCAGGAGCCGCCCCGCGTCGGGGATGTAAATCCCCGCGAGGATCTTGCCGAGAGTGCTCTTGCCGGCCCCATTCTCCCCGCAGAGCGCGTGGCAGGCACCGGCCGAGACGTCGAGCGAAACGTCACTCAGGGCCAGCACCCCGGGGAACCGCTTGGTGATTCCCTCGAAGCGTATCGCAGGCGCATTCATCCGGCGGGCGCGCTACCGCGAGGTGTAGCCGGCCGGTACGTCGGTGAATCCCCACGCCACCAGCTGGCGGGCCCAGGAGCCCAGATTCTCGCGGCTCACCCGGACCAGCTCCATCGGAATCACCGGAGGGACATCCTTCTTGAAGTGCACCTTGTCCACGATGGTCTTGACACCCACGTAGCCCCACAAATAAACCGACTGCGCCAGAAGCACCGGAACGACTCCCTGGTCCACGTACGCGAGCTGGGCGGGAAGGGCGTCGACCGACACCACCTTCATCCGCGCGGGATTCAGGTCGGTCAGGAGGGTCTGGGTAAACAGCGCCCATCCGCCGATCATCGCCCAGCCCTGAAGGTCCGGATAGGCGTTGTTCACCCGGATGACCTCGGCCGCGGCGTCCTGCGGCGTCTCAATGTGGTTGAAGACGCCGGCGACCTGGATGCCCGGATACTTCGCCGCCTCCTGCTGAGCACCTTGCACGCGGTGTTGCAGGTTCGGCGCATTCTGGTTCCCCGCCAGGATGGCCACCTTCCCCTTGCCGTTCATGATCTTCGCCAGCTCGGCCATGACCGCCTGGCCGGTCTTCACGTCGTCGATCCCGTAGTAGGCGAAGCGCTTGGAGTCCGGGGCGTCGCTGTCAAAGGTCATGACCGGCACCCCGCGCCCGACGGCATCGTTGATGGCGCCGGTCACCTTTCCGGCGTCCGAGCAGGAAATCAGGATGGCATCGGCGCCGTCGTTCACCGCCTGCTGGATCCGCTGGGCCTGCACCTGCCCGTCTTCCTGCGGCGGGGTCAGCCAAACGATTTCGATGGGGATCTTGAGTTCCTGGGAGAGTTCCTTGGCCGCTGCCTCCGCCCCGGTGCGGGAGGCGAGGAACACCGGATTGGTCGAGCTCTTGGCGATCATCGCGATGGTCAGCTTGCCGTCCGCCGGCTTCCGACCCCCGCCTTGGGTCTCGGAAGATCGGCCACAGGCCGCTCCCCCGACCCAGATCGCGGCCAGCGCCGCGAGCCTCCACACGATCCGCATTGTCTTCCGATCTCCCGATTGAGGGGATTATGGGGCAGGATGAGTCGCTTCCACCGTCGGGCGCAGCCGCCGGGCCGCCAGGCGGGTGCTCCATTGATCCACCACGACGGCGATGATGATGGCGCACCCGACCACGATCCATTCGTAGTTCTGGTCGAGATGAAGGGTGCGGATCGACTGTCGGATCAGGACGATGAGCACCGCGCCGAGCATCGCCCCGACCGCGCTCCCCTTCCCCCCGATCAGGCTGGCCCCACCCACCACCGCCGAGGCGATCACGTACAGCTCATATCCCTGGGCATCGCCCGAGGAGGTGGAGCCGTAGAACCCGGCTCCGAGAAACGCCGCGAACCCCGCGGTCAATCCAGAGACGGCAAAGACCCCAATCTGGATGCGGCGCAGCGGCAGACCCGCGAAGCGGGAAGCCTCGAGATTTCCGCCGAAGGCAAAGATCCGCCGGCCCATGCCGGTGCGGGTCAGGTAGAGGGTGCCCACCCCGGTGAGGGCCAGCATGGCAAGCATCGGCACCGGATAAAGCCCCCCGCCGAGCCCGAGGGAGGCTTTGGCCACGCCGGTGAGAGGGGACGGCACCAGGATGCTCTCCGCCTTGCTGGCCACGAAGGCAATGCCCCGCAGCATCCACATCGTGCCCAGGGTGATGATGAAGGGGTGCACCCGGAGGCCCACGATCAGCACCCCGTTGAACAAGCCGCAGAGCAGCCCGATCCCGACGCTGACCAGAAGCCCGAGCAGCACAGTGGTTGGACCCGTCGCGGGGCCGGCAGCGCGGAGGAGGAGCGCCATAGTGACGCCGGCCAAGGCGTAGGTCGAGCCCACGGAAAGATCGATCCCGCCCGAGATGATCACGACCGTGGCACCCAGCGCCATAATTGCGAAAAAGCTGGCGTCGGTACCGGTCTGAATCAGCGTGAAGGAATTCCAGAAATTGTTCACCATCGCGCCGGACTGCCGATCGACGTGGGAGCCGGCCAGGAGGGTGAGTCCCGCGGCGACCAGTGCCACGACGAGCACCAGCCCGGTCTCCTGGGAGCGCAGCAGCTTGGCGAGGGTTCTCACGAGTCGCCCACCCGCCCCGCATGGGCCGCCGGATAGCTGGCCCTGAATCGATCGTAGAACGTCTGGTAGGCGAGATGCGCCTGCGGATCGGGCGTGGTTTCCGGTCCGCGCGTAAGGGTTCGCCGCGCCGCGGTGGCAACATCGGGAAACGCCCCGACCCCAACCGCAGCGAGGAGCGCCGCCCCGTACGCCGGGCCTTCCTCGCGGTTCACCGTGCTGACCGGAAGCCCGTAGATCTCCGCCTGCAAGCGTCGAATGAAGGGGCTGCGTGCCCCGCCCCCGGTGAGCAGGAGATGGGTCGGCGACATCCCGAGCTCCTGCAGAATGGACACCGAATCCCGGAGCGCAAAGGCGACGCCCTCCAGCACGGCTCGGGTGAGGTGGGCGCGCGAGTGGGCCAGGCTGAGCCCGACGAACCCACCGCGCGCCGAGGCATCGCGGTGCGGCGTGCGGTCGCCCTGGAGATACGGGAGGAAGGTCACCCCATCGGCTCCGGCAGCGATGCTCTCCGCTTCCGCGGCCAGCCGGGCATCGGCATTGTCACTGCCCGAGAGCTCGTGCGCGAACTGATCTCGAAACCACGCGAACGCGCCACCAGCGGACAGTACGACGCCCATCAGGTACCAGACTCCGGGAATCACGTGGCAGAAGGTATGGGCCCGAAGCAGCGGATCGACCAGGGGCTGGGCCGTGGGGGCCAGCACGGTGCCTGAGGTGCCCCAGCTCGCCACCGCCTCCCCGAGGGTGATCGCGCCGACGCCGGCGGCGGCGCAGGCGTTGTCGGCTCCGCCGCCAACCACCGGCGTCCCGGTCCCGAGCCCGGTGGCTGCGGCGCCCTCGGCGGTCACCCGCCCGAGAACGTCGGATGAGCCACCCACCCCGGGGAGGAGCGCGCGGGAAACGCCGACGGCGTCGAGGATCTCCGTGCTCCATTGGAGCCGCGCCGGGTCGAACATCAAGGTTCCGGAGGCGTCGGAGGGTTCAGTGGCCAGGACGCCGGTCAGACGGAAGCGAATGAAATCCTTGGCGAGGAGGACCGTGGCCAGCCGGCTGAACGACTGCGGCTCCTGGTTCCGGAGCCAGAGCACCTTGGGGAGAGTGAAGCCCTCGAGTGCCGGGTTCCGCACCCAGTCACGGAGACGTTCCTCGCCACCGGCGCGCCGCGTGATGTCGGCGCACTCGGCCGAGGTCCGGCCGTCGCACCACAGCAACGCCGGCCGAATGACCCGGCCGCTCCGGTCCAGGAAGACCGACGAGTGCATCTGACCGGAAACCCCTACGCTGGCGACCCGGGTGGCCGGCGCCGCTTCGAGAACCCTGCGGATCGAGGCCACCGCCGCGGTCCACCAGGTTTCGGGGTCCTGCTCCGCCCAGCCCGGTCGAGGGGTGGCCATCGAGAGCGGGGTAGTCGCGGCTGCCGTGACTTCTCCCGAAACCCCGACCAGGATTGCCTTGACCCCGCTGGTACCGACATCCAGCCCGAGGAACAGCGGCTCCGGCACCTACCGCACCCCCAGGAGGAGCTCCATGGTCAGCTGATCCAGGCGCTCGTAGGCGTAGCCGCGAGCCCTGAGCGACTCCAGGTCGAATGTCTCTCCGCGAATTGCGCGGGCGGAATCCGGGGTGAAAGTCACCCGCGCGCCCGGCGCGGCCCCCCGCTCGCGCAGGGCGCCCAGGAGCGCCTGGATTTCACGGTCGGCGTTGAATCGCGCGACCTTTTCCTTGAGAATGAGGTAGGTGCGCATGCTGCCGACGGCAAAGTCCCACACCCCGGCCTCGTCCTCTGTCCGGTAGGCGTGGCTGTCGAAGTGCCGCATCCCCGGCCAGCCGGAGTCCTCGAGCAGCTTGACCAAAAAGAAGGCGCCCTTGAGGTCCTCGCTGCCGAATCGCAGGTCCTGGTCGAACCGCCCCGGTTTCTGGCCGTTGAGGTCGATGTGAAAAAGCTTCCCGGCCTCCAGGGCTTGCGCGACACCGTGCGAAAAATCGAGCCCCGCCATCGAATCGTGGGCCACCTCGGGATTGAGCCCCACCATCTCGGGGTGGTCGAGGGTGTAGACGAAGGCAAGCATGTGGCCGATGGTGGGGAGGAAGATGTCCCCCCGCGGTTCGTTGGGCTTGGGCTCCAGCGCGAACTTCAAGTCGTAGCGCTGGGAGCGGACGTACTCACACAGAAAGTTGATCGCGTCGCGAAACCACTTGATGGCTTCGCGCGCGTCCTTGCCGGCGTTGGTCTCGACTCCTTCCCGCCCACCCCAAAATACGTAGGTGGATGCGCCCAGCTCGACCCCCAGGTCGATGGACCGCATGGTCTTCTGCAGCGCGTAGGACCGCACCTTGGCATCGTTGCTGGTGAACGCGCCGTCGCGAAAGACCGGATCTCCGAACAAGTTGGTCGTGGCCATCGGCACCTTGAGTCCGGCCGCGGCGAGCGCCGCCTTGAACTCGCGGATGATCCGGTCCGACTCGGCCGGGGTGGCGTCGCGCGGGATCAGGTCGTTGTCGTGCAAATTCACTCCGTAGGCGCCGAGCTCCGCCAGCTTGTGCACGATACGGGTGGGCGGGAGCACGGGGCGAACCGGGTCACCGAACGGGTCGCGCCCGGGATTCCCGACGGTCCAGAGGCCGAAGGTGAAATGGTGCTCGGGCCGCGGCGTGAAGGGGTCGTGGGGAATCGCAGGAGTCATCGCGTTGTCCCAACCCGGCAGTAGCGGGTATCATTTTGTCGGATCTTCAAGTTACCTCCGATCGGCTCGCAGAATGTAGCCTGTACTTCTCGTCGTGCGCCCGGAAGCGGTCGCGCTCGGCGACCGGATGGAGTCATCATGGCCTGGGAGGAGCGGTGGCATCCGCTGCGGCGTGAGTGGGTGATCGTGTCGGCCCACCGGAACGACCGACCCTGGCAGGGGGAGCGGGTGGACGAGGTTCGCGGAGCGCTTCCGGAGTATGCCTCCGACTGCTACCTCTGCCCGGGCAATACTCGGATCTCGGGCCGGCGCAATGCGCCATACACCGGCGTTTTCGTGTTCGATAATGATCACCCTTGCGTCGGTGATGGCGCCCCCGGGAACCTCCCCGCCCCGGCCGGGATCTATCGGAACCAGCCCGCCGCCGGATACTCCCGGGTCGTCTGCTTCACGCCGCGGCACGACGTCACTCTGGCCCAGCTGTCGGAGACCCAGGTCGTGAGCCTGCTCGAGGTGCTGCAGGCCCAATACCGCGACCTCGGAGCCCGGGCGGAGGTGCGCCACGTATTGGTGTTCGAGAACAAGGGGGAGGTGGTCGGCGTCAGCAATCCCCACCCGCACTGTCAGATCTACGCGACCAACTTTGTCTTCAAGACCATCGAGCTTGAGGCGCAGGCGCAGGCGGCACACCTTAGCGAGCACGGCCGGGTGCTCTTCCAGGACATCATCGCCGCCGAAGAGGCGGATGGGCGCCGGCTGGTGGTTCGGCGGGGACAGGCCCTCTCGTTCGTCCCGTACTTCGCGCGCTACCCCTACGAGACCTTTGTCGCGCCCAGGACCACCTATGCCAGCCTTGCGGACCTCGCCCCGTCCGACCTCACCGATCTCGCCGCGGTGCTTCGGGAAACCCTGATCCGGCTGGAGAATCTGTGGCGGATGCCGTTCCCCTATGTGATGGTGCTGCACCAGGCGCCCACTGACGGACAGCCCTACCCCGGTTTCCATTTCCACATCGAAATCCACCCCCCTCTGCGGAAGCCGGGACTCCTCAAGTACCTGGCCGGCCCGGAAATCGGCGGCGGAAACTTCCTCAACGACACCGCTCCCGAGGAAAAAGCGGCCGAGCTGCAGGCGGTTCCCGGCGTGCACTACAAGCGGCCCGTCTGAAATGACCGATTCCCTGAGGCTGCTCGGGCCGATCCTCGCGCTCCATGCACGAATTCGGGCCGGCGTGCTGGAGGCCTGTGCCGCGCAGGGCACCGGCACGCTCGCCACCGTCGCGGCCGACGGCGCGGGCGACACGATTTACGCGATCGACCGGGTGAGCGAGGCGATCCTCGTAACGGCACTCACCGAAGTATCGCGCGAGGAACCCCTTTGCCTGGTGGCGGAAGGGCTCCCGGGCGGCTGCCTCATGCTGCCGGCCGGCGCACGGGATGGAGACTGTCGCTGGCGGGTGCTGGTGGATCCGATCGACGGTACCCGCGGGCTCATGTATCAGAAGCGGAGTGCTTGGATTCTCACCGGGGTGGCGCCCAATCTCGGGCCCGGCACCCGGCTGCGCGATATCACGCTCGCAGTGCAGACCGAAATCCCGCTGATCAAGCAGCACCTGAGCGACCAGCTCTGGGCGTTCCGGGGCCAAGGGGTCGAGGCTCGGCGCTTCAATCGGATCACTAGCAAAGAGGAGCGCTTGACCTTGCGACCTTCGACCGCCGGCAGCATTGCGCACGGCTTCGCAAGCGTGGTTCGGTTCTTCCCGGGCGCCCGGGAGGCGCTCGCCGCCGTCGACGACGAGATCGTCGGCGCGGTGCTCCCCCCGCCGGCCCCGGGGAAGGCGGCCTGTTTCGAGGATCAGTACGCCTCGACGGGCGGCGAGCTTTACGAGCTGATGGCCGGTCACGACCGTTTCATCGCGGACCTGCGCCCTCTGGTCCAGTCGGTGTACGCGGCCCGGGGGCTCCCGCCGGGACTCTGTTGCCACCCCTACGACCTCTGCACTGCGTTGATCGCCGAAGAGCTGGGGGTCATCCTGAGCGACCCCCGAGGAGAGCCGCTCGACGCTCCATTGAACGTGGAGGCCGAAGTGGGCTGGGTCGGCTACGCGAATCAGCGCATACGCACCGCGGTCGAGCCCGCGTTGAGGCGCGCCCTGGTCCGGCGCGGCCTGCTTCCCTCACCATAGCCGGATCGGCCGAGCGATGCGCCTGATCCAACTGCCGGAGCTTGGCGCCCATCCGGAGCGAACCTCGTTCCAGCCCGCGCTCGACCGCCTGGAGGCCCTGCGGGGGGAACCCGATCCCTGGCTGCGGGGGTTCTTCTCGGCGGATCTTCCGCTGCACATCGCCCGGGCGCCGGGGCGGCTCGACGTCATGGGCGGGATCGCGGACTACAGCGGGGCCCGTGTCCTGGAGCTGCCGCTCGGATGCTCGACCTCCGCGTTGGTCCAACGGCAGGCCAGTCCGCGCTGCGAGGTGGCCACCCGACGTGAGGGGCGGTGGCATCGCTTCGGGATGGAGCTTCCGCCGCTGGTCATCGGGAAATTGCGGACGCCCGAGGCACTCCGGGAGTGGTTCACCGGGCGCAAGTCGGACCAGTGGGCGGCCTACGTCCTGGGCGTCGTGCAGTCCTGCCTGCAGCACGCCGCTCCGCCGGCGCGGAAAGAAGTGCTCGGCTTCCGGTTGCTCATCGACTCGACGGTGCCGGAGGGACGAGGGGTCGGCTCGTCGGCCGCCCTCGAGGTTTCCGTGATGGCGGTGGTAGCCGCGAGCTGTGGAACCATCATGACACCCCCGGACCTGGCCGCCGCGTGCCAGCGGGTGGAGAACCTGGTGGCCGGCGCCCCCTGCGGCATCATGGATCAGATGACCAGCGCCTGCGGCCGGCGCGACCGGCTGCTGCGACTGCGCTGTCAGCCGGGCACCATCGAGGGGTATCTCGAAGTGCCCCCCGGATACCGGTTCTACGGCATCGATTCGGGCATCCGCCACGCGGTCAAGGGCTCCGACTATGAAACGGTCCGGACCGCTGCCTTCATGGGCTTCCGGATGATCGCCGATGCGGCCGCCCTGACCGCGGTGCGCGAGGGAATTCGGGTGCGCATCACGGACCCTCGATGGGGAGGCTATCTGGCCAATGTCACTCCGGACGAATTCTGGGTTGAGTATGAAAGCCGGTTGCCCCAGCACATGGCGGGCGCGGAGTTCCTGGAGCGGTATGGCGGCACGACCGACAGCGTAACCCAGGTGCGCCCCGACCGATCCTACCCGGTGCGGGCGGCGACCGCGCACCCGATCACCGAGCAAGCGCGAGTGGGGAGCTTCGAGCTCTTGCTGCGCGCGCTCACCGATCGGCCGGAGGCCGCGATCGAACTGGGGCGCCTGATGTACGCCTCCCACCGGAGCTACGGCTCCTGCGGACTCGGTAGTGATGGCACCGATCGTCTGGTCGAGATGGTTGCGGCGGCGGGTCCGGAGCGGGGGCTCTTCGGAGCCAAGATCACCGGCGGGGGGAGCGGCGGCACCGTGGCGGTGCTGGGCACATCCGCGGCGGAGTCGGTGGTACGGGAGATCGCCGCGCGCTACACCGCGGAGACCGGCCGGGACGCGATCGTCTTCAGCGAATCGGGGCCGGGAGCGGCCGAGACCGGGGTGCTCATTCTGGCTTCTCCCACCGGCGGCTAGCCACCGCCATGCTACCCGTCCAATCGGAATTTCCCGGCCTGCTCGGAGAGCCGCTCCGCGGTGGCCGCCAAGGCGGTCGCCGTCCCGACAATCTCCTCGGTGCTCGCGCTCTGTTCCTGGGCCGAGGCGGCCACCTCCTGCATCGCCGCCGCGAACGCTTCGATCCCGCGCGCGAGCGCATCCAGTCGCCGCGTGGTGTCTTCGACCACGCTGTTCGACGTGCGCGACGCCTGCGCGATGCTCCTGGTCCATGCTTCGGTGTCCGCCACCGCCGCCTCCACCAGGCCGAACGACTCGAGGCCGTGCCGCGTTGCCGCGCGGACGCTGGCGACGGCGGCGGACGAACGAACGCTCGAGGTGCGGGTTTCCTCCACTTTGAGGAGGAGCGCGGAAACAACCTTTTCGATGCGCTCGGCCGACTCAGCCGACCCGTCCGCCAGCCGCTGCACCTCCTTGGCGACGACCGCGAAGCCGGTGCCCTCGTGGCCTGCGCGGGTGGCCTCCATTGAGGCGCTGAACGCCAGCAATTTTGACTGACGGGCCATGTACTGAACCTGGGCGACGAAGTCGCGGATCTCCTGTGATGCCGTCGCCAGGGCCTCGGCCGCCGCGACGCTCTTCTCCACCTCGCCGACCAGCGCTTCAAGCTGGCGGGAGCTGGCATCCAGCCGCTCGCGATTCTCCTGCGCCAGCGATCCCAGCCGAAGGTTGCGTTGGACCCCTTCGGTCACCCCGGTCGTGAGCGCGGCCGAGTGTTCGACCAGGCGGGTGGAATCGCCGGCCATTTCCTGAATCGTCTGGGACATCTCCGCCGATTGCTGGCTCAGCTCGGAGGCGGTCTGGGCCATCTGTTGCGAGGAGGACGACATTTCCTCCGAGCTCGCGGTGAGATCAAGTGCCATCGCGGCCGTCTCGGTGGCCGAGCTCTTGATCGCGACGGTGAGGCTCCGAAGCCCGCCGATCATGGCCCGGGTGGCGCGCGCCAGCCGGCCGATCTCGTCGTCGGCGGTCGAATCCGGCAGGCGGACCGCGAGGTTGCCGGCGGCCACCGACTCGGCCGCTGCGGCCAGCGCCGCCGCGGGGGCGGCGATGCGCCGGGTCATGAACGTGTTCATGGCGGCGAGCGCACCCAGGATCAGGAGGAACACCCCGAATGCCGTAGCGCCCAGGATGATGTCGGCGTTGCGCAGCTCGGCGAGCGCAATCGACTCCGGGGTGTGGGCCACCACGCGCCAGGCCTTCCCATTGGTGGTGCGGAGCGACGCCCGCTGCGGCGTCCCATCATCGTAGCGCACGATGGGAAGCGTTGCGGCCTTGGGTAACCGGTCGTGACCCGGGAGGGGCTTCAAATTGGCGGCCCGCGCTGAGCTCGCAATGACCCGTCCGGCCTGATCGATCAGATCGACGGTGATGGTCCCCTTGGTCCCGGCCGCGGCCACCGCCTCCTGCAGCTCGACCAACCCGTAGACCACTTTCATCACGCCGACGGCGGGGACGTTGTCCGCTTCCCGCACCGCACTCGCGACCGAGAGCGATACCTGCTTGGCCGATTCGTCATAGGCCGCGGCGGCGGCGCTCATCCCCCGCGCGAACGCCTCCTGCCACCATGCCTCGTCACTCTGCACGAAGTCGGAGGTCAGCTCGGTGGTGATGACGTTGTAGCCGTTGATGTCGGTGACCAGCACCTCGGCCAGATCGAGCGACGCGGCGCGGTCGAGGAGGAATCGGCGGGTCCGCGGGTCGACGTTCATCGTCCGGGTGGAGTCGAAGCGGCGCTCGGCGACCTCCAGTGATTGACCGGGGAGGCCCAGCTGCGCGGCACGCACTGCTCCCAACCGGGCGGCGTCCACCACGGCCGGAAGCGAGGCGAGGAGCCGCACCTGCCGCTCCCGCTCGGCGACCACCCGGTCGATCACCAGCGCTGCCTGCTCCGCCGCCTGGAGAACGCCGTCCTCCGCCTCCCGTCTGACCCGCCCCTCGATCAGCCGGCTCGCGGCCCAGGCCAATCCGGCGAGGATGAAGAA
>JBGPVQ010000050.1:0-10990 GCA_041491785.1 Gemmatimonadota bacterium
ACTTCACCCGCCCCGTCTTCATGAAGCTGTCGTACTTGCGGAGCGTCCGGTGCTGCTCCACCTGGGCGATGGTGTCAAGAAGCACGCCGACCACGATGAGCACCGAGGTACCGCCGAACACCGCCTGGACGCCGATCTTCTTGGCGATGATGATCGGCAGGATGGCGACGGCGGCCAGGAAGAGCGCGCCGGGGAGGGTCACCCGTCCGAGAACCCCGTCGATGTAATCCGCGGTGGCCGCCCCGGGCCGCACACCGGGAACGAATCCGCCCTGCTTCTTCAGGTTCTCGGACAGATCGATCGAATTGAAGATGATGGACGTGTAGAAGTAGCTGAACAGCAGCACCATCACCGCAAAGGCGAGGTTGTACGGCCAGTCGCCCGGAGTGAAGAGGTCGGCGACCTCCTTGAGCATCGGGCTCTTGGTGAAATTGGCAACCGTGCCGGGAACGATGATGATGGTCTGGGCAAAGACGATCGGCATCACGCCGGCGGTGATGAGCCGGATCGGGATGAAGGTCTTCTGACCCTCGCGGATCCGCCCCCGGCCCATCACCTTGCGGGGAATCTGAATCGGAATCCGCCGGGAGGCGATGGTCATGGCCACCACCGCCGCGATGGCGGCGACGGCCACGACGACCAGCATGATGGCCCCACCAGCCGAGATCACGCTGTTCTTGACGTTGGCGTAGAGCCCATTGGTGGCCGGCCAGAGCCGCTCGAGAATCGAGACCGCGATGAGCAGGCTCATCCCGTTCCCGATCCCGCGCTCGGTGATCTGCTCACCCAGCCACATCACGAAGACGGCGCCCGCCGTCAGGGTGAATACCATAGTGAGCCGGGAGGCGGCGCCCGGATTGGCGATCGCGTTGGGAATCGACTCGGTAAACAGGGTGAAGGTGTAGGCCTGCGAAAACGCGATGAAGATGGTCATGTACCGGGTCCACTGGGTCAGCCGTTTCCGGCCTTCTTCTTCCTTCTGCATCTTGCTGACCGACGGTACGATCCCGCCGGCCAGCTGGAAGATGATCGAGGCGGAGATGTACGGCATGATCCCGAGCGCGAAGATCGTGGCCCGGAAGAGTCCGCCGCCCAGCGTGTCATAGAGCTGGAAGAAGCCCTGGGTGCTGGCGTTGTTGTTGATGAAGGCCTGGAGCGCGCCCACGTCCACGCCGGGCGCAACGATGTGCGCGCCGAGCCGGTAGATGCAGACGGCCAGCAGCGTGAAGAGGAGCTTCCGCTTGAGCTCCTCGTCGATGCCCAGCGAGGGGACCTTGGGGGCGGTCACTTACTCCTCCACCTTCCCACCCGCCGCCTCGATCTTGGTCTTTGCCGAGGCCGACAGACGGATGCCCCGCACCGTGTAGGCCCGGTCCGCATCACCGGTGGCGAGGAGCTTGATCGGCTGGCCGAGCTGGCTCACCAGCCCCGCGGCGTGCAACGTGTCGGGATTGAGCTCGGTCACGCCGAGCTTGGCCAGCTGGCGGAGGTTCACCGTCTGCGCCGTCACCTTGAACGGGTTGGTGAATCCGCGCTTGGGCAGCCGCCGGTACATCGGCATCTGCCCGCCTTCGAAACCGGGATTCGTGCCGCCATGGGTGCGGGCCTTATGACCCTTGTGGCCCTTGCCGGCCGTCTTGCCGGTCCCGGAGCCGGGACCCCGGCCGATGCGCTTGCGGGACCGGTGGCTGCCGGGCGCCGGTTTGAGACTCGACAGCGTGATTCTCTCAGTCATGGTCTATGTCCTCAACGGGCCAGAGGCCCTGTTTCCCGAGCTCCCGCGCCCGCTACTTCGCCGCCGTCACTTCCACCAGGTGGCGCACCTTGGTCAGCATGCCCCGCACCGAGGCGTTGTTGGGAAGCTCCACCGTCATCTGGTGATGCCGGAGCCCCAGCGCCCGAAGGGTGCGGCACATCGTGTCGGCGTGCCCGATGCCCGAGCGGATTTGCTTGACCCGGATCCGTTTGGCCTTCGACTCGGGCGGAACGACGGCGGCGTGGAACTTGGGACCCTGCCGCCCTACTACGGGATTGCGGCCCATCTCAGGCCTCCTGCCGGGCGTGGTAGGGAATCATGTCCACCTCGATCTGCCGTTCCCGCGCCACTTGTCGCACCGACACCAGATGGGTCAGCCCGTCCATGGTGGCGCGCACCATGTTGTGCGGATTGTTGGATCCCAGGCTCTTGGTCAGGATGTCGGTAATCCCGGCGCACTCGAGCACGGCGCGGACCGGGCCGCCGGCAATGACGCCGGTACCGGTGGCCGCGGGCTTGAGCAGCACCGCACCCGCGCCGTGCTTGCCCAGGATCTCGTGCGGAATGGTCGACCCGACACGGGGCACCTCGACCATGCTCCGCTTGGCGGCCTCCACCGCCTTGCGCACCGCCTCCGAGACTTCGTTGGCTTTGCCGGTAGCAAGCCCCACCCGGCCCTTGCCGTCACCCACGGCCACCAGCGCGTTGAACGAAAACCGCCGGCCGCCTTTGACGACCTTGGCCACCCGGTTGATGTCCACCACCTTCTCGATGAACTCGCTCTGTGCCTCGTCGCGGCCCCGGTCCCGGCGGCCGCCCCCACCGCCCCCGCCCCGGCCGCCACGATCTCCGCCGCCGGGGCCTCTGCCCCGGCCGCGGCCCCGGCCACCGCCACCCCCGCCGCCTCCACCGCCTCCACCGCCCCCCCGGACCGCCTCGGGCGCCGCGGGAGCTGCGGCCTCGGCCGCGCCCTCGGGAGCGGCCGCGTCGGTTGCCTGCTTCTCGCGCTCAGCCATACTAGAACTCCAATCCGCCTTCGCGGGCGCCGTCGGCAACGGCCTGCACGCGACCATGGTACCGGTATCCGGCCCGGTCGAAGACGACCTTCGTGATCCCGGCGGCCTTCGCTCGGGTGGCGAGGAGCTTCCCGGCCGCCTTGGCCTTGGCAACCTTGCCGACCCCTACGAGGGCCAGGCCCTCACTGTCATCGCTCACACCCATGATGCTCACGCCGCGGTTGTCGTCGACCAGCTGGGCGTAGATGTGCTTGATCGAGCGGAACACCACGAGGCGCGGACGCTCCGGGGTGCCGGCGACCTTTTTCCGCACCCGAAGATGCCGGCGGTAGCGCCGCTCCTCACGAGTCCTGGGTGAATGGATGGAACGCATTTACTTCGCTCCTGTCTTGCCGGCCTTGCGGCGGACCCGCTCGCCCTGGTACCGGATGCCTTTGCCCTTGTACGGCTCGGGAGGGCGGATTTGACGGAGCTCCGCGGCGACCTGGCCGACCAGCTCCTTGTTGGGGCCGGAAATCCTCACGATGGTGTTGTTCTCCACCGCGAAGGTGATTCCCTCCGGGGCCTTGTACGCCACCGGGTGCGAATAGCCCACCACCACGTTGAGGCCGGCCTTGGTGGCCTCGGCCTTGTACCCGACACCCTGGATCTCCAGCACTTTCTGGTACCCCTTGGCCACGCCCTCGACCATGTTGGCGATCAGCGTCCGGGTGAGCCCGTGGAGCGCCTTGTGGCGGCTCTCGTCGCTGGGACGCCCCACCACGATCTGGCCTCCATCGATCCGGACGCTCAGCTCGGAGTGGATCGTCCGGGCCAGTTCCCCCTTGGGACCTTTGACCCGAACCACCTGACCCTCGACCTGGGCGGTCACGCCCGTGGGCACCGCTACCGGCTTCTTTCCGATTCGCGACATGGTCCCTCCTACCAGACCACGGCGAGGAGCTCGCCGCCCAGGTTCGCCGCGCGGGCGTCCCGGTCGGACATGAGCCCCTTCGGAGTCGAGACGATGGCCATGCCGAGGCCGTTCCGTACCCGCGGGATTTCGCGGGACTTCACGTACCGGCGGAGGCCCGGGCTCGACACCCGGCGAAGCTCCCGAATTACCGGGCGCTCGTCGTGGTACTTGAGGTAGAGGCGCAGGATGCCGCGCCCGCCGTCCTCCAGCACCTTGAAATCGGCGACGAAGTGGTTCTCGGTCAGTATCCGCGCCAGCTCGGACTTGAGCTTGGAACGGGGGATGTCGACCCGCCGGTGGCCCGCGGTGCAGGCGTTCCGGATCCGGGTCAGCATGTCCGCTACGGGATCAGTCATGCTCATGCGTGAGTCCCTCTCACCAGCTGGCCTTGCGCACGCCGGGGATGTGCCCCTTCAGCGCGAGCTCGCGGAAACAGATCCGGCACAGTCCGAACTTCCTGAGCACCGCGCGGACCCGGCCGCAGCGCTGGCAGCGGCGGACCCGCCGCGTCGAATACTTCGGAGTGCGTTTGGCGCGCTCCACCCAACACGTCTTTGCCATGGTTACGCCACCTTCTGGGGCGTCTCGCCCCGGAACGGCCACCCGAACTCCCGCAGCAGCCCCATCGCGAGGTCGTCGCGCGCTGCCGTGGTCACGATCGTGATGTCCATGCCGTGAATCTGCTCGACCTTGTCGTAGTCAATCTCCGGAAAGATCAGCTGCTCCTTGATGCCGAATGTGTAGTTCCCCGACCCGTCGAAACTCTTGTCCGGCAGCCCGCGGAAGTCGCGGATCCGGGGGATCGCCAGCGAAATGAACCGGTCCAGGAACTCGTACATCCGGGCGCCGCGCAGCGTCACCCGCGCCCCCACCGGGAGGCCGGCCCGCAGGTTGAAATTCGCGATGGCCTTCTTGGCCCGGGTGATCACCGCCCGCTGGCCGGTGATGATGGACAGCTCCTCCGCGACGGCGTCGAGCATCTTGGGGGTCTTTGCGCCCTCGCCCATGCCCACATTGAGGACGATCTTGACCAGCTGGGGAATCTGGTTCGGGTTCTTGAGCCCGAACTGCTTCGCCAACCGGGGTCGGATGGTGCCCACGTAGTAGGTCTGCAGTCGCGGCGCGCCTTCCCGCACCTTCGGCGCCGGATCGGTGGCGCCTCCCGGCGTCCCCTTGTCCTTGCCCTTGCCGCCGGTCTTCGGCGTTCCCTTGGGCGGCCCCTTCGGCGCCGCCTTGGGCGCGGCGGGCTTCTCGGCGTTGGTCTGCTCGCTCATTTACCGGTTCCTCGGAATCGGCTGTCCCGACTTCACGGCGATCCGCTCCACCGTGCCGTCCTTGTCGATGCGCCGGCGGATCCGGGTCGGCGCGCCGGTCTTGGGATCCACCAGCATCACCTTGGAGTGGTGAATCGGCGCCGGAAACTCGACGATCCCCGCCTCGGTGGTCTGGGTGGCCTTCTTGTGTCGCTTCACGAGGTTGACCCCCTCGAGAGTCACCCGGCCGGACTTGGGGCTCACCCGGAGCACCCGGGCCCGCTTCCCCTTGTCGTCGCCGGACACCACCTGGACCGTGTCGCCTTTGGTGATGTGCAGCTTGAGGCGCGGTTTGGGCTGGTTCCGGAGCCGGCGCCGCTTCTTGAATACGAGGGGCTTCATATCAGATCACCTCCGGCGCCAGCGACACAATCTTCATGTACTTCTTCTCGCGGAGCTCGCGCGCGACCGGACCGAAGATGCGGGTGGCCCGGGGCTCCCCCTGCTCGTCGATGAGGACGGCCGCGTTCTCGTCGAAACGGATGTAGGTCCCGTCCTTGCGGCGGGTCTCCTTGGCGGTCCGGACGATCACCGCTCGGGCGACTTCGCCCTTCTTGACCTGGCCGGTGGGGATGGCATCCTTGACCGTCACCACGACTATGTCGCCGAGGCCGGCATAGCGGCGCTTCGAGCCGCCCAGCACGCGGATCACCAGCGCCTTTCGGGCCCCGGAATTGTCCGCGATCTTGAGAATCGTTTCCTGCTGCACCATGGCGACGTCCCCTTGCTTGTTACTTGGCCCGCTCGACGACCTCGACCACCCGCCAGCACACGGTCTTGGCGATCGGACGGGTCTCCATGATCCGGACCGTGTCGCCGAGCCGGGCGCCCTTTTCATTGCGCGCCTTGACCGACTTGCTCCGGGTGATCTGCTTGCTGTACACCGGGTGCGCAAAGCGCCGCTCCAGGAGGACAGTGACGGTCTTGGTCATCTTGTCGCTGGCCACGACCCCCGTCCGCAGCTTCCGCCGCGCCCTGACCGGCGCGCCCTTCGCCTGCTCTGTCATCGGTTCGTCCTCACGCCTGGCCGCGCATGCCGCGCAGCACCGTCTGAATCCGCGCGATCTCCCGGCGGAGCGCCCGGAACCGCATCGGATTGTCAATCGCTTCGGTGGCGGAGCGGAATCGGAGCCGGAACTCCTCTTCCCGCGCCTCCGCCAGCTTGGCCTCAAGCTGTTCGACCGAGAGGTCGCGGAACTCGCTCGCCTTGGTCGTTGCCATGGTCTAGACCTCCTCGCGCCGCACGAAGCGCGTCCGAAGCGGAAGCTTTGCCGAGGCGAGGGCGAAGGCCTTCTTGGCCAGCTCCTCGGTTACGCCGTCGATTTCGAACACGATCCGGGCCGGCTTGACCACCGCCACCCACCCTTCCGGATTGCCTTTGCCCTTCCCCATCCGCGTCTCGGCCGGCTTCTTGGTGATCGGCTTGTCCGGAAAGATCCGGATCCACACCTTGCCGCCCCGCTTCATCTCGCGGGTCATGGCCACCCGGGACGCCTCGATCTGCCGGTTGGTGATCCACCCCGGTTCCAGGCACATCAGGCCGTATTGCCCGAACGCGATCGTATTGCCCCGGGTGGCGATCCCGCGGGTCTTTCCCTTGAAGGTCTTGCGGAACTTGATCCGCTTCGGTGCCAGCATCGGTCAGGTCCCCGTGCTGTAGGTGCGCCCGCTCAGGTCCTCGACCACCTCGCCCTTGAAGATCCAGACCTTGATCCCGATGGTGCCGTAGGTCGTCTTGGCCGTGCTGGTGGCGTAGTCGATGTCGGCGCGGAGGGTGTGCAGCGGCACCCGGCCCTCGTGGTAGCCCTCGGTCCGCGCGATCTCGGCTCCACCCAGCCGGCCCGAGGCGCGCACCTTGATGCCCTGCGCGCCCATCCGCATGGCGCTCTGCAGCGCCCGCTTCATGGCGCGGCGGAATGAGATGCGCTGCTGCAGCTGGTGGGCGATGTTGTCCGCCACCAGCTGGGCCGAGGTCTCCGGCCGCTTGATTTCCTCGACGTTGATCGCGGCTTCCTTGCCGGTGAGCTGGGCCAGCTCGTCCCGCAGCTTGTCCACCTCGGTGCCCTTCTTCCCGATCACCACGCCGGGGCGGCCGGTATGGATGGTCACGGTGACCTTCCCCGGGCGCCGCTCGATGTGGATCTCCGCGATCGCGGCGTGACCCAGCCGGGTCAGGAGGTACTTCCGGATCAGCTCGTCCTCCTTGAGGAGGGCGGGCATGTCCTTGCCGGCAAACCACCGGGACACCCACGGCTTGACGATCCCGAGCCGGAACCCGATCGGATGCGTCTTCTGACCCATCAGACCTTCTCCTTCCTGCTGGCCACGTGAATTTCCACGTGGCTCGTCCGCTTGAGGATCGGCGTCCCCCGTCCCTGTGCGGCGGCGTGCATCCGCTTGAGGGGCTGGCCGCCGTTCACGATCGCCTTGCTCACCACCAGCTCGTCCACGTCGAACCGCTCGTTGGCGGCGAGCGCCTTCTGCTCCGCGTTCGCCACCGCGCTCTTCAGCGTCTTGGCGATTTGCTTGGCCGCGTACTTCTTGTTGAACTTGAGGATCGCGTACGCGGCGTTGACGTCCTGATGGCGGATCAGGTCGATGACCAGCCGCATCTTGCGCGGCGACTGGCGCACCATCCGCTGGATCGCATGTCCCTGGGTCATGGTCACTCCGGCTTCGCCTTCTTGTCGGCCACCAGCTTGCCGCTATGTCCCTTGAACACCCGGGTCGGCGAGAACTCACCCAGCTTGTGACCGACCATGTTCTCGGTCACGTAGACCGGGACGAACTTGTTGCCATTGTGGACCGCGAAGGTGTGGCCCACGAACTCGGGGAGAATGGTGCTCGCCCGGCTCCAGGTCTTGAGCACCTTCTTCTCGTTCTTGGAGTTGAGGATCTGCACCCGGGTAAGGAGCGTCTCCTGAACGAATGGGCCCTTCCTGACGCTGCGTGCCATTATTGCGTCGCCTTCCCGCGCTTGCGGCCGCGGACGATGAGTCGGTTCGAGCCCTTCTTGCGCTTCCGGGTCTTGACGCCTTCCGGTTTGCCCCAGGGCGAGACCGGCGGCCGGCCGCCCGAGCTCTTGCCCTCACCCCCGCCCAGCGGATGGTCCACCGGGTTCTTGGCCACTCCGCGCACCTTGCCCCGCCGGCCCAGCCAGCGCGTCTTCCCGGCCTTGCCGCGGGAGAGCAGCTCGTGCTCCCCGTTGCCCACCTCACCGATCGTCGCCAGGCACCGAGCGTGCACCATCCGCATTTCGGACGACTTGAGCCTGAGGGTGACGTAGTCGCCCTCCCGGGCAACGACCTGGGCCTGCTGCCCCGCGCTCCGGGCGATCTGCCCACCCTTGCCCAGCTTGAGCTCGATGTTGTGCACCGAAGTTCCCAGGGGCACTTCGCCCAGCGGAAGGGCGTTGCCGACCCGCGCGTCGCTCCCCGGGCCCGAGGCTACCGTGTCGCCCTGCCGGAGCCCGTTGGGGTGCAGGATGTAGCGCTTCTCGCCGTCGGCGTACACCAGCAGCGCGATCCGCGCGCTCCGGTTGGGATCGTATTCGATTTCCGACACCTTGGCGGGGATGCCGAACTTTTCCCGCCGGAAGTCGATCTTCCGGTAATGCTGCTTGTGCCCGCCGCCCAGCGCGCGCATCGTCACGTGGCCCAGGTTGTTACGGCCGCCGGAGCGCTTCTTGGGTTCGAGCAGCGACTTCTCGGGTGTGGCCCGGGTGATCTCGTCGAACCCGGACACCGACCGAAACCGGGTGCCTGCCGTCATCGGACGGAATTGCCGAATGCTCATCTCAGCCCTCGAAGATGGGGAGGGACTCGCCCTCCTTGAGGGTCACGATCGCCTTTTTCCAGCGCGCGGTGACGCCACGCACCCGGCCCCGGCTCACTTCCTGCCGCCGAACCTGCATGGTGCGCACCGCCGTTACGTGCACGCCGAACTGCTGTTGCAGCGCCTCGGCGATCTGATACTTGTTGGCGTCCGGGTGCACCTCGAAGGCGTACTCCTTCCGCAGCTGAAATGCGGCGGAGCTCTTCTCGGTGATCAACGGCCGGACCACGGTTTCCCGGAGCGTGGGCATCAGCTCTCCTTCTTCTTTTTCTTGGGCGCTGCCTTCTTGGCCGGGGAGGCCTTCTTGGCCGCCGGCTTCTTGGCCGCCTTGGGCGCCGCGCTCTTCCGGGCGGCCGACCGCTTGGCGGCCTTCCGCACCGGGGCCTCGGCGGCGGCGGATCCGGCCGGGGCGGCCGCACCGCTCAACGCCCCCTCTTCCACCACCACGGCGTCCGACCAGACCAGGTCGTAGGCCGAGGCATCGGCGAAATTCATCACCCGGGCGGAGGGAAGGTTGCGCCCGGAAAGGTAGAGATTCCGGTTGAGTCCGTTCGAGAGCAACAGCACCTTCTTGCCCTCGAGGCCCATCTTGCCGAGCAGGCCCGCGATCAGCTTGGTCTTGGGTGCCTCGAGTGCGATGGCTTCAACCACGTGGAGCGCCCCCTCGCGCGCCCGCGCATTGAACGCCGATCGACGCGCCAGCTGCCGCACCTTGCGGGGGATGTCGGAGCGGTAATCCCGCGGAATCGGCCCGAACACGATGCCGCCACCCCGCCAGATCGGCGAGCGGCTGGAACCCGATCGCGCCCGCCCGGTGCCCTTCTGCTTCCAGGGCTTCTGGTTGCCCCCCGACACGAAGCTGCGGGTCTTGGTCTTGGCGGTGCCCTGGCGCTGATTGTTCAGAAACGTCTTGACCGCCTGGTGCAGCACCGGCTCATGCACGGTGCCGTCGAACAGGTCGGCCGGCAGGGCGAAGGCGGCCTTGTGCCGCGCGCCCGACGCCGAGTAATGCGGTGCCTCAATCATGGCGGCTCCGTCCTCCCTGCTTCGCGACCGTCACGATGCCGTTCTTGGATCCCGGGATCGCGCCGCGAACGAACATCAGGTTCCGCTCCGCGTCGATCCGAACCACCCGCAGCCCCATTTCGGTGTGCCGCCGGTCGCCCATGTGGCCCGGCATCCGCTTCCCCTTGATGACCCGAGAGGGATCGGTGCCGGCGCCGACCGAGCCCGGCTTCCGGTGCCGGGTGTTGCCGTGGGATCCCGGACCACCGCCGATGCCGAAGCGATGTACCACGCCCTGGAAGCCCCGACCTTTGGAGCGCCCGGTGATCTTCACCAGTTCTCCCGCGGCGAAAATCTCCACCGTGACCTCGGAACCGGGCGCCGGCGCATCACCCACCAGCTCGAAGCTCCGGACCACGTGCGGCGCCGCCTCGAGCCCGGCCTTCTTCGCGTGGCCCAGTTCCGCCTTGTGGGTCTGACTCTTCCGCCGGGCGCCGAACCCGAGCTGGACCGCCTGGTCGCGCACCTGGACCACTTTGCAGGGGCCGGCCTGGATGATCGTCACCGGGACGGCGGTACCGTCGTCGGTAAAGACCCGGGTCATGCCGAGCTTGCGGCCGATGAGTCCGTTGGTCATGGCCTCACCCGACCTTGATCTCGACGTCGACCCCGGCCGGCAGATCGAGCTTGGTCAGCGCGTCCATGGTCTGCGGGCGCGAATCGTTGATGTCCAGCAGCCGCTTGTGGGTGCGCAGCTCGAACTGCTCCCGGCTCTTCTTGTCGACGTGCGGGCTCCGGAGCACCGTCCACCGCTCGGTCTTGACCGGGAGCGGGATGGGCCCCGACACCTGGGCGCCGGTCTTCTCCACCGTGCGCACGATGTCGGCGGCGGCCTGGTCGAGCACGACGTGGTCGAAGGCCTTCAGTCGGATGCGAATCTTGCCTGCCATGTGCGTTCCTCGATTCTTACTTCAGAATCTTCGTGACCACCCCGGCGCCGACGGTGCGGCCGCCTTCGCGGATCGCGAAGCGCAGCCCCTCGTCCATCGCGATCGGGATGATCAGCTCGATCGTCATCTGGATGTTGTCCCCCGGCATCACCATCTCCACC
>JBGPVQ010000051.1:0-10982 GCA_041491785.1 Gemmatimonadota bacterium
CCAGACGGCCGACCGCGGTACTGGGCCGCTCGGGATCGGTGGTGCGAACCGCCTCGACCATGTCGAGGGCATCGCGGCTCCGCGCCCGGTAGGGCGAGCGGCCGGTGAGCAGCTCGTAGAGCACCACGCCGAGCGAGTAGACGTCGCTCGCGGGGGTGGCGTGGCGGCCCTCTACTTGCTCGGGGCTGGCGTATTCCGGGGTCAGGAGGCGGAGACCGGTCACCGAGGAGGTCGCCTCCGGTCCTTCCAGGTTCAGTACTTTGGCGATGCCAAAGTCGAGCAGCTTGGGCGCGCCCTCCGCGGTGACCAAGATATTCACCGGCTTGATGTCGCGGTGAACCACCCGGTGACCGTGCGCCCAGGCGACTGCGCCGCACACCTCGAGGAAGAGCCGGAGTCGCTCGGGTACCGAGAGCCGCCGGGCGTCGGCATACTGATCGATCGGCTCGCCCTCGATGTACTCCATGACGAAGTAAGGGCGCCCTTGGTCGCTGGTGCCGCCGTCGAGGAGGCGCGCGATGTTGGGGTGCTCCAGGGAGGCCAGGATCTGCCGCTCGGCGCGAAACCGCTCCAGCACCAGATCGGTGTCCATCCCGCGCTTGATCAGTTTGATCGCCGCCCGCTGCAGATACAGGCCGTCGGCCCGCTCCGCCAGGTACACGGCACCCATACCGCCCCGGCCGATTTCCCGCACGATGCTGTACGGACCGAATCGGCGGCCCACCAGGGGTGGCTCGTTCGCGGCATCGAGCCACGCGCCGGCGCCCGCAACCGCCGGCACCTGGATGAACTGACCGGCGCGCTCGTGTGCGGCGAGCAGCCGCTCGACCTCGCTGCGGAACGCGGGATCGCCCGCACAGGAGTCATCCAGCAGTTTCCCCCGCTCCGCCGGGCTCGCCGTGACGGCGGCGTGGAAGATTTCGTTCAGGCGCTCCCAGCGATGGGCGGTCACTCCGCGCCCCTGCCGCCCTCGATCGCGTCGTAGAGCCAGGCCCGGGCAAAGCTCCAGTCCCGTTCCACGGTGGGGCGGGAGATCGTCAGCACCTCGGCGACCTCCTCCATCGTGAGCCCGCCGAAGAATCTGAGCTCCACGACCCGGGCCTTGCGCTGGTCGTGAGCCGCCAGCCGTTCGAGCGCATCCTCCAGGGCGATCAGGTCCACATCGGGTCCGCCGGAGGGAGCATCGATCAAGCTGAGCGATACCTGCTCTCTTACTCCACCGCGCTTGGCGGCGGCCCGATCGCGGGCATGATTGACCAGGATCCGGCGCATCATGCCGGCCGCCACGCCGAGGAACTGGGCCCGATTGCGCCAATCGACGTCGCGCTGGTTGACCAGGCGGAGGTAGGCCTCGTGCACCAGCGCGGTGGGCTGGAGGGTGTGGTCGGGACGCTCTCGGCTGAGGTAGTGAGCCGCAAGGCGATGCAGTTCCCCGTAGACCAGCGGGAGCATCTGGTCGAGCGCTTCCCGATCGCCGGCGCCCCACGCCAGTAGCAGCTGGGTCGCGGCGCCCGAGTCTACTGCGTCTTCGGTCATGCGGACACCCGGAGCGGGAAGGGAGGGGAGCGCCCGGCTGGGGCCGGACCAGGAAATAGTACTCCGGTTCCGGACCCGCCTCAATCCGCCCCCGCTCCGGATGAGGGATTCCTGCCTGGCTCGGTGCGTTACCTCCGGAGACCGCACCCGAGGCATTATGCACAAGGCGCATGTTCTGCTGTCGATCACGTCCATCGCGCTTTTGACCGGAGCAGGCCACCCCCCACACTCCGGCGGGCGAACGGCAGAGGACATCCTGGCGCAAGCCCGAGCGACGTACGCTGCGCTTAAGTCCTACGCCGACACGGGAACGGTGGACGTCGAGTATGGCAGCGCCAACGACCCCTCCCACGACCGTCACTCGTTCCGCACGTTCTACCGCGCGCCACGCTTCTTCTACTTCGAGTTCATCAAGCAGCACGATGCCGACCGGCTGGTCGTGTGGAGCGATCTCGAGGCGTTCCACTCCTGGTGGCGCACCACGGGCACCGAGACGACATACCCCAAGGGACAGGGCACGACGGCGTTTCTCACCGCCGAGTCGCCGACCAACCACTCGGTGACTCAGATCGCGCCGCTCCTCCTTGCGGGCGCCGGGCTGACCGGGACGCTCACCGAGCTTAGCGAGGCAGTGGACGCCGGACTGGAAAACGTCGGCGGACATCCCTGCCACAAGCTGGTTGGTGTGGCACAGTCGCTGTACGGAAGCGGTCGTGTCTTCAACGTGCGGCGAACGACCGTGTGGATCGACACCGCTTCATATCTGGTGCGCAAGGTGTTCGAGGACTCACCGAGTGGCACGGCACCCACGCTGGTGAGCCGCGTGACGACGACCCTTGTCCCACACGCCAATCCGGCGCTGGACGACGGTCGGTTTCGCTTCACGCCTCCGTCGCGGTGAGGTCAGCCCCAACCCCGGTGAGGGGCTGGGCGTCAACTCCGTGCGTTATCAAAGACAGGCGCTCACTCGCATGGCCGCGCCGCGGCGCGGTGATGCATCCATTTTTTGAGGCGAACCCGATCGTGCGCATTCCTGGATCGACTCCCCTCGTCGCCGCCCTGGCAAGCGCGCTGGTGCTCACAGCCGCGCAGAAGCCTAAGGGCATTTACGTCTGTGTGGCCGCCGACCGACTGGTGCGCTTCGAGCCTTCCGGCCAATGCGCGGCCGGGCAGGTCGGTTATCGTCTCGCGGAAGCCCAGGACTTGCTCGCAGTCCCGCCCGCCGAGGGGAAGCCGAATGAGACGATACAGATGACCGAGCTGAAGGCTCGCCTGGACGCGGCGCAGAAGCGGATGTCGAGTCTCGAGAGCTACATCGCGGACGTCTCTGAGCGGAGCAGCCGCCCAGGGAGCCGCTTCGTTGCGCCGTTCACGGTGGTGGACGATGCCGGCAAGGAGATCTTCTCGGTCCAATCCAATCCACGCGGTTGGCGGGTGTCCTTTCCGTCTGGTGACAGGGCCGTCGTCTCAACCGCCCTCCCGGGCGGTGGGTTCGTCAAGGCGCTCTCCCAAGATCAGAACCGTCAGGCCGTCATCGGCGTGTCCGACAACGTTGCCCTGGTTACCGTGAGGCAGGGCGACAAGCCCCGTGGCACGCTCTCGCTCTTAGCCGACGGAACGACGTGGTTGACCATCAATAACGCGGGCGGCAAGAGCGTTGCGGCGTTGAACGAGACGCCGAAGGGCGCAGGGCACCTCCTGCTCGCAAACCCATCGGGAGAGCCAAGGGTCGAGGGGGGAACGCTGACGTCCGGCGTCGGCTTGGTTCGGGTCGGCCCGCAGTTCAAATGCGCTGGCAGCATGGGGCTCGCGCCCCCGGACTGCATCAAGGGCCACCCGTGAGCTGCAAAGCCGCCCTTCCACCGCGTCGTTGGGGGAGCGGCCGAACCGCCGGCCGCGCACCCTGAGAGAGGACACCCCGATGAGATTCGGAACACTCGTGACCGCAGGCATTCTCGCCGTCCAACACCCCGCCGGCCCCGCCGCCCAGCAACGCTTCGAAGGCGTCATCACTATGAAGGTCGGCATGGCCAAGGGCCAGGGCGTCGAGACCCACCTCTATCTCAAGGGGGCCCAGGCACGCATGGAGCGCACCGGCGCCGTGGGAGTCCTGATCCGGGATTCCAACGGCCGACTGATGACGGTGATGGACGGCGCAAAGCGCTACGTCGTGTTCGGCAAGGCCTCGGAAAGCGGCCTGAAATTCGAGGCGATCGGGAAGAGCGAGACGGTCGCCGGCTACCGCTGCAAGTACTACAAGGTGATCCACACCGACAAGAAGCAGGAGGATACCGAGGCCTGCGTCACCGGCGCCTTCGGGTTCGTCGGACTGGGTATTGGCGGAGACAGCCGCGGCCTCGACGAGCTCGCCCTCCGCAGCCAGTTCGGCGACGGGTTTCTGGTGCTCAAGGTGCTCGACAGCAAGGGTGCGACCTCCACGGAAGTGATCAAGGTCGAGCGGCGTGCAGTGAGCGACGCCATGTTCGCGCCTCCCGCGGGATACATCGAGACGAAGCTCCCCGGCGGTCTCACCCCCCAGCGACCCTGAGCGGCGGATGACCACCCGAGATTCTCTGCTCGCCGCCCTGGTCGCGGTCTCGCTCGCCTGCCACAGCACCCCGCAAAAGGCGACCACACAGCCACTGGCGAAGGAGAGCACCGCCCTCGTCGTTGCTCCGCCGCCGCAGGCCGAGCCGACCCACGCGGACTCCGGCTCGGGGACGCCCGACTCGAGCGTCACCCCACCGCCCCCCTCCGCCCCCACGATTCCGGTTGTGCGGGGACTCGTCATGGTGTCTGCGCTCCATCTGGAGGAGGGAGACCGGGAAAACACGGTGATGATCTCGGAGGCTTCGCCGGAGGGCGTCACCTACACCTGGCGCTACCAGGAGCGAACCGCTGCCGGGGAGAAGGTCGAAGACTCGTTCGAGCGGTTTGACAGCGCCAACGACCTCGCCGCCGCGCCTCGGCTCAACAGCATGTTCCGCCGGGGAGCGGGACGGGAGGAGGAGCCCGGCTACACCGCGATGGTGATCTCGCGCGCCAGTTACAATGGCGTCCGGGACAAAGGGGTGACTCCGTACACCATCAAGGCCCTTCCGAAGGCGACCACGGGAATGGCCTCCCTCGGTCCTTCCATGAGCCTGGTGACCCTCAAGGGCACCCTGTCGCTGGTCTCGCCGCAGCCCGAGATGATACCGCTCCTGCTCAACGGCAATCGGATCGGCCTCGCGGCACTCCATCTCAGGGGCCGATTCGATTTCCAGGACGATCACCGCGAGGCCGACTACTGGGTGCTGGCCGACTCCAACCATCCGCTCATCCTCAAGGGCGTCGCCGGACCCAAGCTGTTCCAGATGGTCCGCATCGAAATCCCCGAGGAGAGCGGGCCGGCCGAAGCCAGGGTCGAGCGCACGCTCTTGCGGGAATGTCGCGTCGAGCTGCCGGGCATCTACTTCGCATTCGCCAGCGCGGAGCTGCAACCGGCCTCCGAGCCGGCCTTGTCGGTCGTGGCCTCCCTCCTATCCCGACACCCGGAATGGTCCTTCAGCATCGAGGGCCACACCGACAGCGTCGGCAATGCGGCCGCGAACCAGAAGCTCTCGGTCGATCGAGCCGAGGCGGTCCGGACGGCGCTGGTCGAGCGGCACGCCATCGCTCCGGAACGCCTCAACTTCTTAGGATTCGGGGCAACCCGGCCCCGCGAGCCGAACGCGACGCTGGAGGGACGAGCCCGCAACCGGCGGGTGGAGCTGGTGCGCAGCTGCGGGCGTCAGTGACTGTCCCCACCATGTGTCGAGCTCTAGCATCGACGCTGCTGCGAGAGATGCGTCATACTGTGGCGCTTCGGGCGTACTGGCACACGAAACCGTTGGCGTTCTCGGCTGGTTGCCCCGGGAGCGGGACCGCCGGTTCCAGACGACGAGCCAAGCCATCGACGTCCTACTTTGATGGGTGGGCATGGGGGCAATCATGTTCGACGTCTTAGGGGTGACAGCGCTGCTGGTACTCGTGACGCTGGGGACCTGGCTCGCTCTGCGCGCGAGGCGTGCCCGGAACCGGGTTGTGAAGTGGGCTGGTCTCGTCCTTGCGAGCGGGTTGACCCTGGCCTGCGCCGCGGCGCTCGGCGTCACCCTTGTCGGCTTTTACAGGATCAACTTCCCACCCTACCGAAGGACAGTCACGGACATCAGGGTCGCTGGTACGGCGGACCAAATCGCGCGGGGAGCTCGTTTTGGCGCGTTTTGCGCTCAGTGCCATTCACCTGACGGCAAAGCCCCGCTGATCGGAAGGAACTTCGCGGAAGGCGGCCCACCATTCGGAACCCTTTGGGCTCCCAACCTCACGCCCGCAGGTGAGATTGAGAAATGGTCGGACGGCGATGTGATCCGCGCTATCCGGGAAGGGGTGCACAAGACCGGCCGTGCCTTGGTCATCATGCCCTCCGAGGTCTTTCGTCATCTGAGCGATGTCGACGTCGAGGCCATCGTGGCCTACTTGCGCTCGCAGCCGGCGAGAGGACCCAATACCCCGCCGACCAAATTGAACGTCATCGCCGCATTCCTCCTCGGAGCGGGCATGGCCCCCACCAGTGCGCAGCCGCCCGTCACGCACCCCATCCTCGCGCCAGCGGAAGGCATCTCGGCCGAGCACGGCAAGTACCTGGTCTCAATCTTGGGTTGCCAGCTGTGCCACGGGGAGAACCTCACCGGCGGCAAGAGCGGCGGCCCTGGCCCCCCCGCCGGGCCAAACCTGCTGGCGATCCTCCCGAAGTGGGGTGTGGAGGACTTCATCCATACCTTGCGCACGGGCGTAGATCCCTACCAGCACACGCTCACCGAAGGGATGCCCTGGAAGGCAATTTCAGCCTTCGCCAATGATACAAATCTCCAGGCGATGTATTTGTACTTACATGGCTTGACGTCGATGAACGGCGCAATCAAGTGAACGCCCGGTTTCCTCGGCACTCCCTTCTCCTAGTTGGTCGGCAAGGCAGGAGGATCGCTAATGCGCTCCGCTCGCCCTCCCCGGATCCGTCGCCTTGCTACGGCCACCGCTGTGGTTGGTCTCGCGAATGTGGCCACGATCATCCTGATGTACACCGTTGCCGGCTTCTTCGGGCCCGTGAACGATGTGGGAAACGGAACCGAAGGGGTCTTACTCGCGGTTCTCGCGTGGCGACTGGCTCCGGTTGCGCGCAGTTCGTCGCCGCACTTGGCCCGTGCCTGGGTGATGGCGGCCACGACCGGGGCCACGGTCGTCGTCCTCGGCTCGCTCCTCGTCCTCTCCGGACGGACCGGCTGGTTCTTGGCCGGGCACGTCACCATGCTGGGCTATGCGATCCTCGGGGCCGGGGTCCTCGGGATCAACGGCATCGCACAACGGGGTGGCTGGTGGCCCCAACCGGTGACCACCTTGGGACGTCTCGCCGGCCTCGCCATGCTGTGCGGCGGGTTCGCCATCCCAGCCATCCTTAACGGCCTGGACGATCCTAGGCACACCCCTTGGTTTGTCATCGTCTCCTATGGCGGCGGCGTGGGCTGGTTCCTGTTGGCACCAGTGTGGAGCTGGCGCTTGGGACGGCTCCCAGATTGGGCGGACGGAGCGATGTCCGCAGCTCAGAACCCATAAGAGGAACCCTTCCTTTGGACGACCTGGACGATTTCACCGGACTGCACGGAGTCCCTATGCGCAACCTGACTGTCCCCTCGGCCCTGGCGGCGGTTCTCGCGCTCGCCATCTTGGCCTGCCAGCGCGACGCCGCTGCGGTGCCCGAGAAGGAGCCGGCCAAGGCATCCGAGGCCATGAAGACCCTTCCGGCCGACATCGACCCCTGCGCCTGGATCACCGCCGAGGAGGCGGCGAGGCTCCTCGGCCCCCTCGAGGGTCCCCCCTGGCGCGCCGGTGAGAGCGACCATCCTAGTCCCGACAAGACCGGCCGCGCCTGTGCCTACACAGTGGCGGCTTCCGGGAACCGAACGGCCGGGGATGAAAAGATCGGCGTCGAGCTGGTAACCGAAGACGCCACCACCACCGAGGCCGGGTTCATGATGGTCACCGGCCAGCTGTCCAGCGATGCGGGCAAGGGCGTTGCTGGTGACGTGATGAAGGCCTTGGGCAATGGCCAGGAGGTGGCGGGCTGGGACCATGTCAGCCGGCTCCCCGAGCTGTTCGTGGGCCGCCTGGGGGCCATCGCAATCCGAATCGGCATCTACACCGACCGGGTGCCCACGGATTCGATCCAGCGCCTCGCAGCGCTGGTGCGGGACCGGATTCCCGACCTTCCCATCCAAACCCCCGCGAGATACGCGGACCGGGGTGAGGGCCCCGATCCCTGCAGCCTCGTCACCCGCGAGGAGGCCGAGGCCGTGCTGGGTAAGCTGGCCTTTCCGCCCTATCGTTCCAATAGCAGGAAGTCCTCGCTCGCGGATCCGCGGGGCGAGGGCTGCAGCTACTACCTGGGGAAGCACCGGGTGTTCACGATCGATGCAACCTGGGATCAAGGCAAGACGATCTTCGGGATGTCCGTCGGGACGACCCAGAAGATCTTCTCGACGATCGGTGTCGACGGCGCGGCGGCGGACACGCTCGAAGGGGGATGGGACCAGGCGGGCGCCGGCCCTGCGGGGGCCCTCTATTTCCTGAAGGGCGACCAAATGCTCGAGATCACCTACGTCACCGCGGGGGTAGACCTGGCAGCAGCGGCGCGCCTGGCGAAGCTGGCGGTGAGCCGGCTCAAATAGACAACCTCGCGGATTCCCGCTCCTTGCTCCTGACCAGGGTCAGGATAGTGTAAACCTCCACCACTTCGTCGTTCTGATTGGTCACTTCCACGTCCCACGCCACCACGCCCTGGGGGACGCCGTCCTTCGGCGTCTCCTTGGCGGTTTTCTGCTTGACCGTGAGCCGAACCCGGATCGTATCTCCCGGATAGACCGGCTTCACGAAGCGGAGCGACTCCAGGCCATAGTTGGCCAGTACCGGGCCTTCGGCGGGGTCCACGAAGAGGCCGGCGGCGGCACTCAGCACGAAGTACCCGTGCGCTACCCGTTTGCCGAAGAGGGACCGCGCGGCTGCAGCCGGGTCCATGTGGGCGTAGAAGTGATCGCCGGAGATTTCGGCGAAGTTGACCACGTCGGCCTCGGTAACCGTGCGACTCCCGGTGAAGAGGGTGTCTCCCACCTTGAGTTCGTCGAAGCACTTGCGGAAGGGATGGACGGTGTCGGTGACCGTGGCGGCTCCCTTGGTCCAGATGCCGGTGATGTGGGAGATCGTGGTTGGATGGCCCTGCAGAGCGCTCCGCTGCATATAGTGGAGCACCCCGCGAATTCCCCCCATCTCTTCTCCACCACCGGCCCGCCCGGGACCGCCGTGGATCAGGTTCGGAAGCGGCGACCCATGCCCGGTGGACTCCTTGGCGTCATGCCGGTTGAGGAGCAGAATGCGCCCATGCCACGCCGCGGTGCCCAGCACCACCTTCCGCGCAATCTCGTCATCCGCCGTGAACACCGACCCGCACAGTGAGCCCCGGCCCCGCCGGGCCAGCTCGATCGCCTCATCCACCGAGGCGTACGGCATGACGGTGTTGACCGGCCCGAACGCCTCGATATCGTGGGGTTCGCTGCGGGCGAGCGGGCGCGCGCAGTGGAGCAGCAGCGCCGGGAAGAACGCCCCCTTCGCGGCGTCGGCGCCGGTGACCTTGAACGAATCGGGATTACCATAGACCACCTCGGCGGCCGCCTTGAGCCCCTCCAGGCTTTTCCGGACCTCCTCCACCTGGCCCTTGCTCGCCAGCGGCCCCCAGCGGACTCCCTCCACAGCGGGGTTTCCGAGCGTGGCCCCTTCGAGCCGCTTGGCGATCGCCCGGATCACATCGTCCACCATCATCGCCGGCACCAGGGTGCGCCGGATGGCGGTGCACTTCTGGCCCGCCTTTGACGTCATTTCGCGGACCACTTCCTTGACGAAGAGATCGTACTCCTCGGTGCCCGGCGCCGCGTCGGGCCCCAGCATCGAGAAGTTGAGGGAGTCCGCCTCCATGTTGAACCGCACCGATTCCGCGATCAGCCGGGGATGCGCCTTCAGCTTGCGTCCGGTGGCGGCCGAGCCGGTGAACGTGACGACGTCCTGACAGCCGACGTGATCGAGCAGGTCGCCCACGCCGCCCACGATGAGCTGGAGCGCGCCGGCGGGGAGAATGCCCGAGGCGACGATCTCCCGCACCATCGCCTCGGTGAGATAGGAGGTGACAGTGGCCGGCTTGACGATGGCCGGCACGCCGGCGAGGAAGGTGGGCGCCAGCTTCTCCAGCATGCCCCAGCAGGGGAAGTTGAAGGCGTTGATGTGGACCGCCGCTCCTTCGAGCGGAACGCAGATGTGCCGGCCGACGAAGCTCCCGCCCTTGGCCAGCGGCTCCACCTCCCCATCCACGTAGAACGTCTCGTTGGGAAACTCGCGCCGGCCGCGGCTGGCATACGCGAAGAGGGTGCCGATCCCGCCTTCGATGTCGACCCACGAGTCGGTCCGGGTGGCACCCGTGGCGGAGGAGACCTCGTAGAACTTCTCCTTCTGCTCCATGAGGAAGGTGGCCAGCGCCTTGAGCATCCGGGCGCGCTCGTGGAAAGTCATCTTCCGGAGAGCCGGCCCCCCGGTCTGCCGGGCGAACTCGAGCATCCCCTTGAAATCGAGCCCGTCACTGGACGCCTCCGCGACCGGCTGGCCGGTCACGGCGTGGGTGAGCCGCACCGCCTTTCCTTTTCCCTCGACCCAGACACCCTGGGCGTAGCTGGCCAGCTTCCTCACTTCACTCTCCTCGCTTCGGAAGTGCCGCCACCGTTTCGTGCCAGGTCTTGAGGATGGCCGGCTGCGCCGGACGCTCCGCTGGCGGCTCCCTCAGGGGCTCGCAGGGATGCCATCCGCGATGCATCGCTCCGGGGAGCGCCTGATACAGTGCCGTTCCGGCTGTCTTCCACGCCAGCATCTCGTCGCTCACGTCCTTGAGGACGCGCCCGGGATTTCCCACCACGACCTTGCGAGGCGGGATCTGCATTCCGGTCGGTACGAAGCAGAGCGCCCCAATGATCGATCCCTCTCCCACCTGGGCGTTGTCCATGACGACGGCGTTCATTCCCACCAGCACGTTCTTGCCGAGGTGGGCACCGTGCACCACGGCGCCGTGGCCGACGTGGGCGCCCGTTTCCAGCCGCACGGTCACCCCGGGAAACATGTGGATGGTGCAATTCTCCTGGACGTTGCAGCCGTCTTCGATGACGATTCCGCCCCAGTCGCCCCGGATCGCGGCCCCGGGGCCGACGTACACGTCCCGGCCGATGATCACGTTGCCGGTGACGGCGGCGTTCGGGTGAATGAAGGCCGACGAATGGACCACCGGCACGAAGCCTTCGAACGCGAAGATGTTGGACATGGCTAGAACGGCACGAACTGGC
>JBGPVQ010000052.1:0-10944 GCA_041491785.1 Gemmatimonadota bacterium
GACAGCGCCCGCCGTCTCACGCTCTGGGTGGCCCGGCAGATTGCAACGGATGGCAGCGATAGAGCCTCGGGAACCGCGCTCGCCGCCCTGCGACTCGGACGAGGCTCCCCGGATGCCAAGGCACGGCTGCTGGCGACGCTCGCCCGGGTGGTGGGGATTCCGGCCCGCCCGGTGGCCGGACTCGCGATGACTCCGGCGGGCGATTTCGGCCATGCCTGGACCGAGCTCTGGCTCGGCCGCTGGGTGGCGGCCGATCCCAGCTTCGGACAGTTCCCCGCCTCGGCTTCACTGGTGCGCCTGACCGTGGGTACCCGGAGCCGGGCCCTCGAGCTGCTCCCCCTGGGGGGCTCGGCGCGGTTCTTGCCGCTTCGGGAAAGCCCATGATAGAACTCGAAGAACTCACCAAGCGATACGGCAAATTCACCGCCGTGGACGGGATCAACCTGACGATCCCGGCCGGCGAGCTGTACGGCCTGCTGGGCCCGAACGGAGCCGGGAAGACCACGACGATGCGGATGATCGCCGGGATCCTCCAGCCGACGTCCGGCACGATCCGGATCGCGGGGATCAACCTTCGCACCCGGCCACTGGAGGCCAAGAGCCGGCTCGGGTTCATTCCCGACCGGCCCTACGTCTACGACAAACTGACCGGCGCCGAATTCCTGCGGTTCGTGTCCGGGCTCTATGGACAGGGCGGCCCGGAGATCGAGCGGCGAATCGATGAGCTGCTGGAGCTGTTCGAGCTGACGCCCTGGAAGGACGAGCTGACCGAGTCCTACAGCCACGGGATGCGGCAGAAGCTCATCATCTCCAGCGCGCTGGTGCATCGTCCCGAAGTGATCGTGGTGGACGAGCCCATGGTAGGGCTGGATCCCAAAAGCGCCCGGCTGCTCAAAGATCTGCTCCGGGAGTTCGTCGCCCGCGGCGGTACCGTGCTGATGAGCACCCACACGCTGGAAATCGCCGAGGCGATGTGTGACCGAATCGCCATTGTCGTGGCCGGGCGGATCGCCGCGTCCGGCACGATGGACGAACTCCGCGCGCAGACTTCCTCGGGCGACGCTACGCTCGAGGAGCTCTTCCTCAAGCTCACCGGCGGCCTCGCCGAGCGGGAGCTCAGTGATCTTTTCCAGCACTGAAGCGGTCCGCCGCTCCCCTGGTGTCCTGACCATCCTGGGGCCCAAGTGGCGGAGTCTCCGGGCGCGGGTCCGGGTGGAGCGCTCGGGCGCCGGTGGAAGGGTGCTGCTCCTCGTGCTGCTCGGCGGGGGGTTCTGGACCGCGGTGTTCGGGGCGGCGTACCGGGTGCTCAAGTACTTCAAGGGCGTCGAGGAAATCGGGCCGCTCCTCGCCGGCAAACTGCTGGCGGTGGCGCTGCTCTCCTTTGCCGCAATCCTCCTGCTCTCCAATCTGGTCACCGCGCTGTCGACGTTCTTCCTCGCGAAGGACCTCGATATGCTGGTCTCCGCGCCGGTGGACTGGATCTATTTCTATCTGGCCAAGCTGGGCGAGACGCTGGTGCATTCGTCGTGGATGGTGATTCTGATGGTGGTACCCATTCTCACCGCCTACGGCGTGGTGTTCGGTGGGGGGCCGCTCTTCCCCTTGGTCGCGCTGGTGACGCTGTTGCCCTATTTCCTGCTTCCCACCGTGGTCGGCTCGGTGCTCACCTTGGTGCTGGTGAATGTCTTCCCGGCCCGCCGGGCGCGCGACATCCTGAGCCTGGTGACGCTGGCGGCCGCCGGGGGGCTGGTGCTGATGCTTCGCCTGCTCCAGCCGGAGCAGCTGGCCCGCCCCGAGGGATTCCGGAACCTCCTCGACTTCATCGCGGTGCTACGCGCGCCAAGCCACCCGCTCCTCCCGAGCGAATGGGCCGCCAGCGCGCTGATGAACTGGCTGCTGCGGGTGCGCGATCCGCTTCCCCTCCTGCTGCTCTGGTCCACCGCGGGGGCCTTCATCGTGATGGGGGCCTCGATGCACCGGAGGCTCTTCGCGCCGGGATTCACCAAGTCGCAGGAGGGTGCCAACGCGATCGGCAACCGGGCGGCGTGGCAACGGGCGGCGGCACGGCTCCTGGGATGGCTGCCGGTTACCCGCCGGGAGTTCATCCTCAAGGATCTCCGGGTGTTCTTCCGTGACGCCACCCAGTGGAGTCAGCTGATCCTCCTCGCGGTGCTCCTGATCGTGTACGTCTTCAACATCCGCGCGCTGCCACTCTACACCGGGGAGCGGGTGCCGGTCGTGCTGGTGACGCTGGTGGTCTTCCTCAACCAGGGGCTGGGCGGCTTCGTGCTTTCGGCCATCGCCGCGCGCTTCATCTTTCCGTCGGTGTCCCTGGAAGGGCGCCAGCTCTGGCTGCTGAAATCGAGTCCGCTCGACCTCCGGGCGATGCTCTGGAGCAAGTACTGGGTCGG
Organism: Gemmatimonadota bacterium; assembly: GCA_041491785.1. GTDB lineage: Bacteria > Gemmatimonadota > Gemmatimonadetes > Gemmatimonadales > GWC2-71-9 > JABFSM01. Next base: position 2,412 of record JBGPVQ010000052.1, read on the forward strand.
CACCCTGCCCCTCCTGATCCTGGCGCTCGGCATCGGCGTGGTGACCAATCGAATCCTCCAGGCGCCGCCGTTCATGATGCTCCTCACCATCATCACCACGGTCTGCTACACCCTCGCGGTCGGCGCGCTGGCCCTGGGCCTAGGGGTGCTGTTCCCGCAGTTCGAGACCGAGAACGCGGCGCAGATCCCTACCAGCTTCGGCGGGTTGGTCTTCATGATGGCGGCGGTGAGCCTGCTCACGCTGATTATCGTGGTCGAGGCGGTCCCCGTGGCTGAGCAGCTGCGCGCCTGGCAGGAGAACGGGGCGCAGGGCGCGCCGGTCTCACTGTTCTTCACCGTCGTGGCGGTTTTCTCGATCTGCGCGATCGCCACGATCGTTCCGCTCAATCTCGGGCTCAAGCGGCTCACCGCGCTGGACGTGTAGCTCCTCTTTTTGCTCCCAGACCGCGTATTCCCGGTCCCGGTTCCCCAACACTCCCGGTCCACCTTGGGCTACCCACTCCCAAGGAGGAACCGATGTCGTCCTTCGTCCGCCGCGCGGCCGCCGTCTCCGCGCTTCTCGCCGCCGCCGGGTGCGCCGACCGGCCTTCACTCCTGGAGCCGGGGGCCGGCGGTGTACCCCTCGCCGCCGCCCCGGGTGTCGGCGCGCCGGGTGCCTCCCTACAAAAGGGCCGTCACGAGCGGCTGGCCCGGCGCCTGGCCGTCGCTCTCCGTGACGCCAGTTTCCGGGCAATGGTATTCCAGACGCTGCAGCGCAGCCCGCTTCGGGAGGGAAAGGTCCATTTGCAGCGCTTCCTCGCCGAGGAGCAGGGGCGGAATCGGCACCGCCTTTCCGAGCTCTCGGCGGAGTCCGAGGCGGCGGTCGGGGCGGACCTGGACACATCGGGGCCGATCGAGGTCTACCTCCCGGTTCCGGAACACCGTCGACGCTGGCGGGGAGACGGCAACGTCCTGGTGGCCACGGCGGAGAGCGATCACGACATCCCGGTGGCCTACGATGTGGGGGGGCAGCGCCGACTGCTCGACCCCAACCGACCGCCCGGCGTGCCGGTCATCGCGCTGGGAGGCGCCGAGGTCGATTTCGCCGCGGCCGAGTCGGCTCATGCCCCCTGTATCACCTGCGACGAAGACCCCGACGCCATCACCGGCGGCACGGTGGGCGGGGGCACGGCCGGGGGCGGCGGCGCCAGCACCGCGGCCAGCGGACCGACCGGCCTCTACATGACCTACGCCAAGTTCAACTCGACATTTGAGGGTTGGTTGAAGGGCGATCCCGAGTTTGAAGTGCACATCCTCGGACAGGACGGGACCTCCAGCACCATGAAGAGCTACCAGTGCGCCGGGGAGAAGGCGGGGGGCCCCTACAGCTTCGACCAGAATTCCAAGGAATGGAGCGGGAGCGTGCTGTTGTTCAGCCAGGCGCAGCTGGACGCGTACCAGGCGGAGCATCCCGGCCAGTCGGTACGGGTCTTCGTCCTGGAGGACGATGACGGGGCCTGCCAAATCAAGATGGATTCGTCCCGCGTGGCCAAGCTGTTCCAGCAGCTGGTGCAAACCTACGGAGCTCTCACCGGCGGCAAGGACGATAAGCTGTTTTCGGTGAAGACGTTCACCAAGGCGGTGTCGCTGCTCAACCTGTTCAAGTCGGCCTGGTCGGTCATCACCACGCAGGACGACCTGGTGGGCAACGCCATCGAGGACTCGGTGGCCCGAGAGATCTGGCCCGGCGCCAACTGGATCGTCAAGGGCGAGAACACCATCACCAACGGCGCCCTGCGGCTTGAAATGCGCTGAGGGAGTCCGGAATGCTGTCACGGGTGGGATCGATGGTCATGTTGGTCGCGGCGGCGCCAAGCGGGCTCACTGCCCAAGGCTATCCCGCTGCACCGCGCGGGCACTGGGCGGTGGGGCTTTCCGTCGGCACCGCGTCGTTCGCGGGGGCCACCCGAGGCATCGGCCCGACGGGGGAGGCCCTGACCTTCGCTCCCTACCGTCCCACGATGTGGGGAATCGGAGTCACCTACGGCGGCGGCGGGGGGCGAGTCGGGCTCTCCGCCAAGTACGGGGAGCCGGGACTGGGATTCCGCGGCGCACCTTCCGCCACCGACGGCGGGCCGGCCCAGGGACTCCTCCTCATCGCCGAGAACGCCTACAGGCTCGCGAGTTTCACCGGGTCCATCTCGACCCGGCTCGTGAGCCTGCGCGGGGGCCCCACGCTCCGCCCGTCGCTCGGCGCGGTTGTCGAGCGATGGTCGGCCCCGGGAACCCCCGCCAGAATGTTGCTGGGCGGCCAGGGCGGCATGGCGCTTCAGTTCGCGCTCTCGGGCGCGTTCGAGGCCGCCATCGAGGGTGAACTGGGGTTCACTGCGGCGTCACCATTCCGGCCGGAAGACCTGCCGGAGGAATTCCGCGCCACCAGCACTTGGCGGAAATCGCTGGCGGTCGGCGTGTATTGGAGGTTCGGCCGGTAACCGGGCGGTCAGGCGGAAATTGGCGCGCCACAACCAGCGCAGAAGCGGCTTTCGGGCTCGAGCGGGGCACCGCAGGCTGAGCAGAATGCTACCGGACTGAGCGAAAGTCCGCACGCCGAACAGAACAGTGCATCGGACTCGGGGCGAGGGCCACAGTGTGCACAGGGCGGTGGCGGCGGTGGTCCGGAGGAACCAGCGGAGCGGAGCTGCCGTACCCGGGCAGCGATCATCTCCTCCGGATCGGCGCCCGTCGCGTCGGCGTCAATCGCTGCCAGCGCCTCGGTGCTGTATCGGGTCTTGAGATACTCGTAGTCCGAGTCGGAAAGCTTCCCGGTTTCCCGGTCGAATTCGATCTCCTTGAGCGCCAGGAGGGCAACTCCGCGGCGGGTTTCCTCCGGAGCCTCGGGCTCCGGTAGCACCAATGCCGAGCGGCCCGAACCGACCACCGGCTCGAAGACCAGCCACAGCACGAGCGCGCCGATGGCCAATGCGCCCACCACCTCGAGGAGCATCAATCCTCGACGTCCCGGAGGGCCCGGGCCAGGCGCTCGGCGTCGGACGGGCTGGCGGTGCGTTGAATCGGGGCGGCCACCGGCTCGGGCGCCCTCCGGCCCCGCCGCAGCAGGACGGCGGCCAGTAACGCACCGGCCACCGCAACGAGCGCGCCAGGCAACAGATAGCCCGCCAGGTTGAACCCCCGGGGCTCCGGGGCCATCAGAATGCGCTCGCCGTACTTGGCAACGAACGCCGCCTCGACCTGATCCGGCGATTTCCCCTCCCGCCGGAGCGCCAGCACCTCGCGGTGGAGCGCGGGGGAATACGTGCAGGTGAAGTCGGTGGTTCGGCAGGTGTAGACGTCGAGGTTGCACCCGCAGGTGCAGCGGAAGCGGTGCTCCAGCTCCTTGATCACCGGATCGTTGTCGGCGGCGGTGGCGGCGGCGCGGTCCTGCACCAGGTCGGGCCGGGCCAGCGGGTCTGCGATGGTGGAATCGGGAACCAACCGCGCCGGAGTCTGGGCCAGACCGCGGCGGAGTGCCAGCGCCAGAACGCCCGCGCCGATTGCGCCGCTCCGGAGCAGCTCGCGCCGGGTCACGACTCGGACCCCACCCCGGCGAGATTGGCCTCGTAGCCCGCCTGCGCCTCGCTCCGGCGCCGCTGCTGCACCGCCGGGCCACCCGGCCACATGGTGATCAGCCCCCCGGTTATCAAGATCCCCGCCCCCAACCACACCCACATCACCAGCGGATTGATGGTGATGGCGTAGGTGGCCTGATCGGTGCCCCCCACGGAGCCGGCGTAGACGACGTAGAGATCCTCGCGGAGGTTGCTCCAGATGCCCACTTCGGTCGAGGGCTCGAAGGTTTTCCGCTTGAAGCTGTCCAGATGCTGGCGCTTCTCCGAAGTGATCCGGCCGATCGGCACGCCGTCTTTGCGCACCTCGAGCGAGGCGGCGGAGACGAAGCGGTTGAGCTGCTCGTATTGCGAGACGCCCATATGGGTCAGCCGATACGTGTGCCCATAGGGGCTTCGGATCTCGGCGCTCTGCCCGGGCGCCAGGGTCACCTCGCGGGTCACCTTGAATGCCATCCCGGCGAAGGCCACGATGTAGACGATGATCCCGACGTGCACGATGTATCCGCCGTAGCGCCGGCGGTTCCGGGAGATCAGCGCCACCAGCGCCGCCAGAGTCGGCTCGCCGTGCATCCTGCGGCGGGCCCGGATTCCGCGCCAGAACTCCTGCACCACCGTTCCCAGGACGAAGCCGGCGAGCGACCAGGCGATCAGCGGATACGGATCGCGGATGCCGGCCAGGAGGAGCGCCGCCAGCACCACCAGGCCGCTGGCCCCCGGCGCCACGAACTGACGGCGCAGGTTCTGGGCGCTGGCCTTCCGCCAGGCGATCAGCGGCCCGATGCCGGTGAGGGCCACGAGCAGCAGCCCAAGCGGCACGTTGACCCGATTGAAGAACGGTGGCCCGACCGTAATCTTGGTGCCCCGCACCGCCTCGGAGATGATCGGGAAGAGCGTGCCCCACAGCACCGAGAAGGCAATTCCCACCAACGCCAGGTTGTTGAAGAGGAACGCCGCTTCGCGGCTGGCCATCGACTCGAGCCGGGCTTCCGCCTCCAGCAATGGCCACCGAACGTAGAGCAGCGTGAACGAGAGGATCGCGACCAGCAGCAGGAAGCCCAAGAAGAAGAAGCCCACATTCGACTGGGTAAAGCTGTGCACGCTCGCGATCACCCCGCTCCGGGTGATGAAGGTGCCGAAGATGCTGAGCAGGAACGAGGCGACGATGAGCCCCACGTTCCAGCGCTTGAGCATCCCGCGCTTTTCCTGGATCATCACCGAATGGAGGAAGGCGGTCATGGTGAGCCAGGGCAGCAGGCTCGCGTTCTCCACCGGGTCCCAGGCCCAGTAGCCGCCCCAGCCGAGTTCCACGTAGGCCCACCACATCCCCAGAGTGATCCCGGCCGAGAGGAAGAGCCAGGACAGGATGGTCCACTTCCGCATGGCGTGGATCCACCCGGTATCGAGCCGCTTGGAAAGCAGCGCGGCGATGGCAAAGGCGAACGGGATGGTGATGCTGATGTAACCGAGGTAGAGCATCGGGGGATGAATCGTCATCCCCGGATTCTGGAGTTGCGGGTTAAGCCCCCGGCCGTCGTCCGGTGTGAAGGGCAGCCGCTCGAAGGGATTGGCGGAGAACAGCATGGTAAGCACGAAGAACGCCACCACCACGTTGGTGATGCCCGCGACGTAGGGCAGGAGCGCCTCGTGCCGCCGACTGGTGATCTGCTGGGTGGTGGCGCCGAAGATCGAGAGGATGGTGGCCCAGAAAAGCAGGCTCCCCTTCTGGCCGGCCCAGAACGCGGCGAAAATGTAGGACTCCGGGAGGTTGCGCGAAGTGTATTGGGCTACGTACTCGATGTTGAAGTCATGCGCGAAGAGGCCCTTCCACAGACAGAGTGCCGCCACCAAGAGCGCCGCGCAGACGCCGTAGGTCGAGCGGGTGATGGTCCGAGCCAGCTCGGGGCGATCCTGCCACCGGGCCAGAAACGCCGTTCCCGCCCCCCACGCGGCGGCGAAGAGGGCAAGCCAGAGACTGAATTGTCCGAGAACAGTCACCGGGTCACGCCTTGCGGGATTTCTGGATTTCCGCCTCGTAGCGGGAGCCGCACTTAGCCAGCACTTCGGTGGCGTGAAACACCCCGTCCCGGCCGTACTTCCCCTCCACGATGACCTCGATGTTGCTGGCGTCGGTGAAGGTGTCCGGCACCAGGCCGGTATAGGTCACCGGAAACTCGGAGGTCCCGTCGGTCACCCGGAAGGCGATAGTCCGGGCACCCGGGTCCCGGGTGACCGAGCCGGGCACCACCTTGGCGCCGACCTTGAGTCCCACGTCGTGGAACGTGGAATCGGCCCGGGTGCGCGACATGAGCTCGGTCGGGGTCAGAAAATACACTCCGGTTTCCTTGACCCCCGTCACGATCAGGCCCGCGACCCCCGCCACAATGATCGCGGCGCCCAGGAGAAACTTGGTCCCTGCTTTCACGGCGCCCTCCCGCTGGAAGCCTTGCCTGTTGAAGAATAACCGGCTGCCACGGCCGAGGCCCGGAACTGATCGAGCATGGTCCGGTGGTCGAGGTATTCCGGCCGGCCGGCCTTCGTCTCGGCGTCCCACGCCGCGAGAAAATCACCGTAGGCCTTTCCCAGGAGCCGATTGTTGCCGGAGAGCCGGGCTGCGGTGCCCCGGATCAGGTAGCCCAGCAAGTGTCGAGGGCTCTCGGCCAGGATCGAGTCGGCCAGGCGGAGCGCGCCGGCGGTGTCGCTACGCACATGAAGCGTCAGGACCGCGGCATGATAGCGCGCGTCGGCATTGACGGAATCGAGCCGGCCGTAAGCCGTGAATGCCATCGGTGCGAACCGGCTCACGGTGGCGGTATCGCCGCTCTCGGCGGCCTGCATTACGCGGTTGTAGAGCCGGTCGAACTGTTCCCGCGCCGACATCGTGCTGAGATCGGGAGGTGCTGCAGCGGAGCCGGACTCCCCAACGGCCGCCGGAGCCGCCGGCGGTGTGGCGGGCTTCTGCGCCACCGCCCAGACCAGCACCAGCGCCAGCAAGCCGACCGCGATGGCGGCGGTGGTCCAGCCGCGCCGCTCCCGCGCCGCGAGCGGCTCCGCTGCTATACCGGTGGGCGCACCACACTGGCTACAGAACTGGCCCCTGGTCACCGCCCCACACTTCATACAGGTCGCCACGGCTACCCCTTTTCGGTGCTGCGCTGCGGGAGATTTGGCGGTCGATTAATGAAACGTTCGTGAATAAGTGATGAAAAGTTCTTTCGCGTAAGTTGTTGCTGTTAAGGCACTTGCAAATCGGGACCTACCAGCCTATGCTGCTCTGGGTCCCTCAAGCCCGGCTCCGAGGTCGGCACCCGAAACGCCGAGGGGAGTTACGATGAGAGCAACGCTCCGGTTCTCAAGCTGGTGTCTTGGCGCCCTGTTGTTCGCGACCGGCTGCACCAAGACCGACATCGTATACCGCGACCGCCAGCCGTTCAATCCCGCACCCGACTTGGCAAGCGGCCTGCTGGGCTACTACACCATCTCCACGAAGCAGACCACCTGCGGCAACTGCCACGCCGGGCACCAAGCGGACTGGTCCCAGACCCACCATTCCAACGCCTTCGCGACGCTGGTGGCCACCGGAACCAGCGCGCAGGCTTCCTGCTACGGCTGCCACACCGTCTCGGAGAAGGGAAACGGCATCGCGGTGCCGGCGGGATGGAATGCCAAGGCCGACAGCGCCTACAAGGATGTCCAGTGCGAAAGCTGCCATGGTGCAGGCAGCGAGCACGTCAAGCTCCCGGACGACAAGTCCAAATGGCCGCTGGCGCGGTTGACGCTCACCAAGGCGAGTGCCAGTTGTGCCTCCTGCCACACCGGGGTGCATACGCCGTTTGCCGAAGAATGGGCCACCAGTGGTCACGCGGTCATCGTCTCGGCGGCGGTGAACAACACCAACGCGGAGTGCAAGAACTGCCACGACGGCAAGACCGTGCTCAAGGCGTGGGGGGTAAACACGAATTACGTCGAGAAGGACTCGACCGGCTTCTCGGCCGCGACCTGCGCCGTCTGCCACAATCCGCACGGCTCGCCCAACAAGGCGCAGCTGCGGTTCCCCATCAACACCCCGGATCCCGATCAGAACCTCTGCATGAAGTGCCACCTGCGGCGGGGCGAGCCGACCGCCGGCAGCAGCACGCCGCATGGGGTACAGGGGTTCGTGGTCCTGGGCACCGGGGGCTACCGTCCCGCGGGCGCGAACATCGACACCCTGATTGCGCTCACCACCCATGCCAGCGTGGCCAACCCGCGGCTCTGCGCCGGTTGCCACGTCAACACCTATGACGTGACGAATCCCACCACGGGAAGCTTCGTATTCCACTCGAGCGGTCACCTCTTCCGGCCGATCCCTTGCCTCGACGCGCAGGGCAAGCCGACCGCCATCAACACCTGCGCCTATGCGCCACCGGCCCGGCTCTTCAAGGCCTGCACCGGGGCCGGCTGCCACGCCACCGAGGCCATCGCGGCGGGGCGCCTGAGCGGCGCTCGCACCGAGATTGCCGCCCTGGCGGACCAGATCTGGAAGGATCTGAACGGCAACCAGAGCATCGACGCCGCACCGACCGATGCGGGGTACCTGGCGATCGTCAAGCGCGACCGTCCGACCGAGCTTTCCACGACGGCGACGGTGACCCCGGCCAAGGGCGCCCAGTTCAACGTCCAGACCTTCGGCGAGAACCGGTACGGCCATGGCGATAAGTCGCTGGGCGCCCATAACCCGTTCCTTGCCCGGGCGCTCCTGGCCGCGAACATCGCGGAGCTGCGGACCGCCTACGGCCTCCCGGCACCGCCGGCGGAGGTAGCGGAGGTGATGGGGCGCGCTCTCGAGGATGCGCGGCGGCGACAACCCAACTTCTTCCGCGCACCCAAAGCAATGAAGTAGTATTGGGCGTGACCGGCGCCCCGGGGGATACGCTCTCGACCGCCCGCGA
>JBGPVQ010000053.1:0-10915 GCA_041491785.1 Gemmatimonadota bacterium
CGGAAATCCAGCTGGAGGTGGAGTGCGGCCGCCTTGGCCGCGCGGAGGGCGGCGTGATCGAGCTCCCGCACCACGTGGCGCGGGATGTCCTCGACCACCAGGCGCACGATCTGATCGGCGAACCCACCGGGAATCGCGGCCAGCCGCGCCGCGATCAGCCCGTCCAGCTCCTTGGCGGTCCGGTCCCGCGCCCCGATCCGGGGCAGATCGTACACCCGGCGCGCCGCGGGAACCGGGTGGCGGGTCACCGTCCCGCCGTCGAGGTCGGCCAGGAGCCATCCCTTCCCGGTCACGCCGTGGCGCGCCTCGTCCGCCAGCTCGCCCCATGGATTCGGGCTCACATAATCGAGCGCACCGCAATACCAGATTCGCGGCGCCACTTCGTGCTGCACATGGTAGTGGCCCAGCGCGACATAGCTCCACGGCTCGCGCCGGAGCAGGTCGGGATCGAGGAGCGCGCCGCCGTACTCCACCGAGGAGCGATCGCCCGGGAAGATCCCCTCCACCTCGCCGTGGAGCACCAGTACTTGATGGGGCTCGCTTCCCTCCGGCCTGAGGTTGACTCGTTCCGGCGCGAAGAGCGCGGCGTGCGGCACCGCGAGGACCGAAAGACCCAACGCCGGGAAGACCAAGCGACGCGCCGCATCCGCCGCCACGTCGACGCCGAGCTCTTCGTAGAGCCGGAGGATCGAGCCGGTCTCGCTGCTCCGCGGGGTGTCGTGGTTGCCGGCAATCAGCACGATCGGGGCGTCGGGCAGTGCTTCGCGAAGACGCTGCAGCTGGTGAAAGGCCTCGACGATCGAGAAATTGGTGGGCCGGACGGCGTGGAAGAGATCGCCGGCGAGAATCACGGCATCCGGTCGTGCCTCCAGCACACCGTCCACCGCGTGACGGAAGGCGCGGGCCACGTCCGCTTCGCGCTGATTGATGCCGGTCGGCGTCTGGCGATGGAACTGGCGAAAGCCGAGATGGAGGTCGGCGAGATGGGCGATTCGCACGGCGCGTCTAGTAAGGATCCCTGGTCCGGATCGGGCGCACGCCCGGGCGCGGCGCCACCGTCTCGGCGCGCACCTCGCGGCCCAGGCACTTGACGAAGAAGGCGAACGGCTGCTCCGGCCGGGCGCGGATGGTGGCGTTGAGCGCCTTCCGCACATCCTCCTCGCGCCGCCCGGCGATGGTGTCTCCCACCGTCGCCGCCGTTACCCCTCGATCGAGCACCCGGAGCCGGCGCGCGACCGCCTCGGCGAACGGCAACTCCGCCGCGGGTGGAAAGCGCTCCACGCCCTCCCGCCCCGAGAGTACCGCCGGCCGAGGGAAGCGCACGAAGATCGGCTGGGTAAAGTGCGGATGCCGCACCAGCAGCTCGCCCTTGGGGAGGGCCGCGAGCTTGGCCTTGGTCGCGGGGCTCATCGTGGCGTAGGCCGGCAGGGCCAGCTCATCGCTGTCCATCCGCCCCAGAATCATGGTGCCGGCGTTCCCGACCACGCGCCGCTGCACCTGGGAACGGAACTGCTGCGCCGAGAAGAGCACCAGCCCGAGATAGCGCCCCCGCTCGGAGATGTCGAGGAGCATCTTGCGCACATAGGTGTCGGGCCCGTCCGCGGGGGCGTACTTGTTGAGCTCGTCCACGAACACCACCACGTGCTCCACGCCCAGGTCCCGGCGCTCGAGGTGCTCGCGGAGCCGGGACACGATGCGGGCGAATACCAGATCCTGCGCCAGCGGATCGAGGCCCGCCACGTCCACCACATAGAGGCCGCGGTCTTCGAAGCTGGCCCAGGGAAGGTCGTTCACCTCACCGTCATCGGTCACCAGCCCCTTGGAACGGGTGCTGATGTTGCCCAGCCGGTTACGGATCTTCCGGATGGTGGCAATGTGGTGGGTCCGCCAGACCTCGCCCCCCTTGGGGGAATCCTCCAGCAATGTGAAGATGGCCCGGAAGAACTCATCAAGATCGGCGAAGCTCTTCACGTGGAACTTTCTCGGCAGGGTGTTGTCCTCGTATTCCTTCCCCACCACCCGCTCCGCCAGGAAATCGATGAAGGCGTCGGCCTTGGCGTCGACATCGTCCCGGTTGAGCAGCACTTCGGCGTAGTCGAGCACCTCGCGAAGCCCCCACAACAGCGGCTCGGTGTTGCCGGCAAGGGCCTCGTGGGTCCGGAGGGTGTTGAGGTGCACCCCGTCGGCCTTGTACGGTGCGTAGTAGCGCACCTTGGAGAACGGCTCCGGGGTGAGGGAGAGCCGGGCGTAGAGGCGGCGGTCCTCCTCACCCAGCGCCGAGGGCTGGTCGAGGAAGCAAAGGTCGGGCCCTTTCACGTTGAAGCAGACCGCCGCAAGCCGCCCCTTGTGCGCGGGAAAGCGCTGAAACAGGCTGGTGAGGAGGAACTCGACCGCGCTGGTCTTGGTGGCGAGGCCCGAAACGCCGGTGATGTTGAGGTGCGCCGCCTCGGGACCGAGGAGGAAATCGGCGTCCACGTACACCGGCGCCTCGAGCCCGCCCGCGGCGTAGACGCCGATGGGAACGCCGGTCGGTGCGGCGTTCTCAGTGTAGCTGTCCATTCGGAGCGCGGTGACCACATCGGCATCGGTGGCGAGATGGACCGCGCCTAGCGGAACCGGCTGCACCGGCTCCTCCGGGATGTGACGCAGCACGGCGGCGGCGTAGAGCCGGATCTCGGAGCGCCGGGTAGGCTCGAGTGGACCGGCGGGATCGCCGTCGGCGCCGATCACGGCGTGCATTGGCGTCTGGAGGTCCGAATACGCAAATCCGTCGGTCACCACGCCGAAGACGGTGCGGGCCTCCGCGTCCACCCGCACGATGGCCCCGATGCCCACCGGCGATTCCCGCGCCGTCCAGAAGAAGAACTGGTGCGGCGTGGAAGGCTTGAGCTCCGTCGCGACCACCCGGCCGACCGGTTGCCCGCTCATCGCGCCGCCCTCAGGTATTCCTCCACTCCATGAATCCCGTAGAGCAGCCGATCCCATCGCGCGTCCGGCGCGCTGATCGGCGCGCGCTCCGCGAGCAGCCAGCGGGAGATTGCATCCGCTTGCGCCAAGGTCTCCGTCCGCGCGGCGGCCTCGACCCGGACGAAGCCGTAAAGGAGGTCACGACCAGCCCAGGGCCAGAGCCGGAGGCCCCAGGCGTAGACCGGCGCGCGCCGGCGCGAGGCGGGCTGGAACACCGAGGAGCGGTGGCCGGCCGGCAGCTGGAGATAGGTGATCAGATCGGCACCCTCGAAGGGGAGCGTCGCGTGGCTCTTCGAGACCCCGATCATGAACGGATCGGCCGCCCATACGGGGCTCTCGGAGAGGGAGCCGTCCACCACCAGCCAATGGGGGGCGCCGCGCCGGTACCGGTCTCCCGCGACCCGCTCGACCTCGCCCCGAGCGCGGTCCACCGCCTGTCGCGCCAGCTCGAGATCCCGGAGTGGGTGGGCCGGTTCATTCTCCTCCAGCGCCACCGTCGCGATGCCGTCCAGTGCGTCGCCCGCCTCGGCCAGCGCGGCGGGCCGGCCGATCGCGAGCACCCGCTGCTCCACCGTCACGGTGCGGGTCTCTCGCAGCACCCGCTGGCGCACCGCGGCCGCGACCTCCGCCACGACCAGGGGCGCCGTGCCGAAGTACGCAGCGACCTCGATTCGCTGAGTCCCGTCGAGAAACGCCACCGGTCCCGGCCACACGACCGGCCCGCCCACCGCCCGGCCAGTGAGCGGCCCGGGTTCGATGAGCGTGGCGGGCGCCACGCAGGCGTGCTCTTCGCGGCCTTGGCTCGCCGGCGGAACGTAGGACGCTCCGACCAGCCCGGGCCGGAGCGCCAGACGCCGGCGCAGCTCCTGGAGCGAGGCCCTCACCCGCCCAGCTTGCGGACGAATTCGAGGATCCGGTCAAGCGCGTCGTCCAGCTCGCCCTCGGACACCGCGTAGCTCAACCGCACCCAGCGATCGTCGCCGAACGCGCCGCCGGGAACCAGGGCGACCCCTTTTTCCTGGAGGAGCCGCTCGCAGAACGCCTGCCCGGTCAGCGTCTGACCGGGGGCGATGCCATCCACCCGGAAGAAGAAGTAGAACGCCCCATGCGGCTCGACGAACTCCACCCCGGGGGCGTCGTCGCGGAACCGCGCCACCACCCGGTCGCGCCGCCGCCCGAACGCCGCCACCATCCGCAGAACCTCCTGCTCCACCTTGGGATCGCTGTACGCAGCAACCGCCGCCCACTGGGCCGGCTGATTGGCGCCGGTGGTGGTGTGTGACTGCAGATTCGCCATCGCCTTGGCGAGGTGCAGGGGAGCGAGGGCCGCGCCGATCCGCCAGCCGGTCATCGCGTAGGCCTTGCTCGCCCCCGTGATGATCACCACCCGCTCCAGCTCCTCGTCCTTGAGGTCGAGGAATGACGGCGCGGAGCCGTCGCCGTAGAAGATCCTTCGATAAATCTCGTCCGCGATGACCCAGACCTCGTGCTTCCGGGCCCAGGCCGCAATGGCCTTAAGCTCGGGAAGCGTGTAGACCGCGCCGGTCGGGTTGCAGGGCGAGCAGAGGATGAGCCCCCGCACCAGCTTGTCGGTGTGACGCTCGAGATCCTGGCTGCTGACCTTGAGGCCCCAGTCGGCCGCGCCGGGGAGCGGCACCGGCACCGCCCTGGCCAGGTGCACGATCTGCGGGTACGACACCCACGCGGGGCTGGGAATCAGCACCTTGTCCTTGGGCCCGAACAAACTGAAGCAGGCATTGAAGAGCGCCTGTTTGGAGCCGGAGCTCACCACAATGGCATCGGGGTCGACCGTCCGCCCGCCGGAAAGCTGGGAGAGGCTCTGCGCGATGGCGCGGCGCAACTCGCCCAGCCCCGCGTTAGGCGGATACCGGGTGTGCCCATGCTGAATTGCGAGGATGCCGGCCTGCGCGGCGGGGGCGGGGGTATCGAAATCGGGTTCGCCGATGCCGAGATCGAGGACGTCCTCCCCGGCCGCCTTGCGGCGCTTGGCCTCCGCGCTGATCGCGACCGTCTCGGAGCCCCGGAGGTGCGAGATATTTGGTGAGAGAGGATCGGGGAGCCGGAACTCGTGCGTCATAGCGAGAAGATAACCCCGCCACTAGGTTTCGTCCCTCGGCAATTCGGCCGCTGTTTGACAATCGAGGCACCCGTGTCGGAACTGGAAGCCGCCGCCGTCGCATCCCGCGGCCACAACCTGGTATTTCTGGCGCCACCCTCGCCCGCCTGGGCTGGACCGGTGCTCAAAGGCGTCGTCGACCGCCTCGCCGCGGAGGGGAGGGGCCTCATCCTGGCCCTGAGCCCGAGGGAAGCGGTGGACGAATGGGCCCGGTCGGCGGAACCTTTCGCGCGGGACCGCGCCGTGCGCCTCGCCGGCGCCCACACGCCGGGTCGCATTGCGCATTTGCTCAAATCCGACGCGGTGAGCCTCCTCTTTACCACCCCCGACACCGCCCTCGAACTGGTGCTCCGCTCCTCGCTCAAGATGGATGCGGTGTCCGGCATACTGCTCCTCTGGCCTGAAGCGTGGGACGGCGACGATCGCCTCGCCGGCCTCCTCACCGACGCCCCGAAAGAAACCCAGCGCATTGTCGTAAGCACGCACCTCGCCGGATCGGCGGAGGTGGTGGAGCGCTATTGCTGGCGCGCGCCGGTGGTGGATCTCATCGGGCCGGATGCCCCCGGCCCGGTCACCGGGGTTCGCGGCACGCCGGTGGCCTGGCGGCGGCGGATCGAGGCACTCGCGGACCTGACCACGCAACTCGACCCGGAATCCATCGCGGTGTGGACCGCCGATACCGCCGATCACGACGCCATCGCGCACGCCCTCGCGGCCGTCGGAGCGAACGCCGCGGTCACCACAAGTACCCCGGCCCGTTCCGCGCTGGTGCTGGCGTACGATCTGCCCTCGCCGGCCGGACTCCGCGAGCTGGTCGCGGCCGGCGACGTGGTCCTCCTGGTGCCCCCGGGCACCGAGGCGTACGCCGACCGGATTGCCCCCCGGCGCCGTCCGCTCCATATGCTCGGGCTGCTCGAACGGGCCCGCACCGCCGCGGAGAGCGCCCGGCGGATTATTTCCGAGGGGCTTGAGCGGGGGCCGGCGCCCGGGACGCTGCCGACGCTCGCCCCTCTGTTCGAACGGCACGAGGCCACCGCGGTCGCCGCCGTCCTCTTCGAGCTGTGGGATGGGGCCCGGCGGGACACCCCGCAACCGGCGCCCCGGGCGCTGGCCGCCGCGCCGGGCCGCGTCTGGATCGGCGTCGGCCGCCGGGACGATGCCACGCCGCACGACCTGGTCGGTACCTTGGTCAAGGAGTGCGGGGTGCCCAAGGAGGCCATCCGAAAGGTGGAAATCCGGGAGACGTTTTCGCTGGTCGAGCTGGGTGCCGGGGCGGATGCCGCGGAGGTGGCGGAGCGGCTCGCCGGCAAGACGATCCGCAAGCGTCGGCTGGTCGCGAGGGTGGATCGGGGAAAGGCCCCGAGCGGAAAGCGGTAGCCGCTCAGCGTTTCTTGTTGAGCAGATCGCGAAGCGGCTTTCCCGGCCGAAAGACCGGGGCGGTGGAGGACTTGATGGCGATGGCGCGGCCGGTGCGGGGATCGCGGCCGCTCCGCGCCGCGCGGCTCTTGGTTTCGAACTGGCCGAATCCGGTGATCTGCACCCGGTTCCCTTTGCGCAGCTCCCCCGGCACGATGCCACCGGCTCCGAACAGGGTGTCGACCATCTCGGCGGCCTTGGCCCGCGACAGCACCAGACGCTTGGCCAGCTCGGTCACCAGGTCATGCTTCGTCATCGGCCGCCTCCCGCCGCACACTGATGCCGTGGTCGAGCGGCGGAATATAATGCCCCCCCGCTCGCTTGACCCGGCTCCGGTGCTCCGCTATCGTCGGAGGCCCACGCGGCCCGCACCTCTACCGTCGGGACCATCCGGATGTACAACCTGGCGCGCCCGGGGACCATCGAAGTCATCGCCGGAGTCATGTTCAGCGGCAAGAGCGAGGAGCTCCTCCGCCGGGTCCGGCGCGCGCTCATTGCCCGACGCCGGGTGCAGGTCTTCAAGTCGCATCTCGACGAGCGCTATGGCGGCATTTACCGGGTCTCCAGCCACAGCGGAATCGAATTCGAGGCGCTCCCGGTGGACAACGCCGCCGAAATCATGCGGCAGACCCGCCCCGACACCGAGCTCGTGGCGATCGACGAGGCGCAATTCCTCGACGTCGGAATCGTGGAGGCGGTCACCGACCTCGCGGCCCGCGGAGTGCGGGTGATCGTGGCCGGAACCGACACCGATTTCCGCGGCGAGCCGTTCGGGATGATGGGTCACCTCATGGCGATCGCCGAGCACGTCGACAAGCTGAGCGCGATCTGCGTGGTCTGCGGCGACCTGGCCTGCCGGAATCAGCGCCTGGTGGACGGCAAGCCGGCCCGCTACGACTCCCCCACCATTCAGGTGGGTGGAAGCGAGGCCTACGAGGCACGGTGCCGCCGCTGTCATCGGGTTCCGCGCCAGGATGAAGACCAGACCGCGCTGCTCTGAAAGCGGGAATCCTTGCTCCACACCGCCCTCACCGGAAACGTCGCCTCCGGCAAATCCACGGTCGCGGCGCACTTCGGCGCGTGGGGCGCCACCGTCATCGACGCCGACGCGATCGTGCGGCGGCTCCAGGATCCGGGCTCCGCGGTCTTCGACGCGATCGTGACCCGATTCGGGGCTGGAATCCGGGCGCCGGGTGGGGCGCTCGATCGCGCGGCACTGCGGGCCCGGATCCTCGCCGCGCCGGCGGAGCGGCGCGCCCTGGAGGCGATCGTCCACCCCGCCGTGGAAGCCGAACGGCAGCGGCTTCTCCTCGACGCCGCCGCCACCCACGCCGAGATCGTGGTGAGCGATATTCCGCTCCTGTTCGAGGTGATGGACCCCTCCCGGTTCGACGCGGTGGTTCTGGTGTTCGCGCCGGAGTCGCACCGGAGGGAGCGCCTGCTCCGCGAGCGCGGCTTGAGCCCCGGGGAGGCCGACGCACTCATGAATGCCCAGCTGCCGGCCGCCGAAAAACGAACCCGCGCCACCCTCGTCATCGAGAACGATGGCACCCTCGAGCAGCTGCGCGAGCGCGCGTGGCTGGTGTGGCGAAAGCTCCTCTCCATCGCGCGCGCGCGCGCTTGACCCTGCCCCGGCACCGGGGTATCCTCTACCCGGCCATTCCCCGAGGATCATGCGGTGGCGGACATTCCCGACGGGCTCCGATACACGGCAGACCACGAATATGTGAAGGAAACCGGGGAGCCCGGCGTCGTGACCGTCGGCATCACCGATTACGCGCAAGGTGAGCTCGGCGATGTGGTGTTCGTGAATCTGCCCAAGGTCGGTCAGAAATTCGCCGCGCATCAGGCGTTCGGGACCATCGAAGCGGTAAAGGCGGTGTCGGACCTCTACTGTCCGGTCGCCGGGACGGTGACGGCGGTAAACGCCGGCCTGGACGCCGATCCCGCCTCGGTGAATCGTTCGCCGTACGACGACGGCTGGATGATCCGCCTCAAGGTCGACGACCCCACCCAGCTCGGCGGCCTGCTCACCCCCGCGGCCTATCGGGCCCACATCGGCGCCTGAGATTCTCCGTGCAAACCGTTGTCGCTGCCCCGGGCCGGTTCTGCCGGGGCAGCGCCGTTTCTGACCTCCCCTCGCCCGGAGCATCTGAGGGTCATGACTGCCGCTGAATCCACCGCCTCCTTCGGCTCGTTCGTCGCCCGGCACCTCGGTCCCCGGGAGGCGGACGTCGCCGCGATGCTCGGCGTGCTCGGCTACCCTACGCTCGACGCGCTGATCGACGCCGTCGTCCCCGCGGATATCCGCCTCCGCCGCCCGCTGGCGCTTCCCCCCGCCCGCTCCGAGCCGGAATCGCTTGCGGCGCTCCACGCCATGGCGGGCAAGAACGAAATCTTCCGCTCCTATCTCGGCCTCGGGTACCACGACTGTCACACCCCCGGCGTTATTCAGCGGAACGTTTTCGAGAATCCCGGCTGGTATACCGCGTACACCCCGTATCAACCTGAAATCGCCCAGGGACGCCTCGAGGCGCTGCTCAACTTTCAGACCATGGTCTCCGACCTGACCGGGATGCCAATCGCCAGCGCCTCGCTCCTCGACGAGGGTACCGCCGCGGCCGAGGCGATGGCGATGACCCTAGGCGCCGCGCCGCATCATGACGATCCGGTCTATTTCATCGACGAATGGTGCCATCCCCAGACCATCGCGGTGGTGAAGACCCGCGCCGAGGCCCGAGGGGTCAAGACGGTGCTGGGGCGGGCGGACGAATTTGCCTTCGGGCCCGGCGTAGTGGGCTGCCTGGTGCAGTATCCCAATACCCTGGGTGCGATCCACGACTTCCGTCCGGTGGTCGAGCGAGCCCACGCGGTCGGCGGGCTCGTCACCGTGGCCACCGATCTTCTGGCCCTGGCACTGCTGCGGCCGCCGGGGGAGTGGGGCGCCGATATCGCGGTCGGCAATTCGCAGCGATTCGGCGTGCCGCTGGGATTCGGAGGCCCCCACGCCGCTTTCTTCGCCACGCGGGATGCCTACAAACGCCTGATCCCGGGTCGGCTGATTGGGGTGTCCAAAGACCGCGACGGCCACCCGGCGCTCCGGATGGCGCTGCAGACCCGCGAACAGCACATCCGCCGGGAGAAGGCGACGAGCAACGTCTGCACCGCGCAGGTCCTCCTGGCCGTCATGGCCAGCATGTACGCGGTCTACCATGGCCCGGAGGGCGTCCGCGCCATTGCGGACCGAGTGCACAACCACGCCTCCCGCCTGGCTGCGGCGCTGCGTGGTCTGGGCCTGGCGCTGGTGAGCGACGCCTTCTTCGATACGTTGGCGGTGGACGTCGAGGTCGCCGCGTTCTCAAGAATTCAGCTCGCGGCCAGGGCAAAGCGCATTAATCTCCGCGCCATTTCGCACAGCCGCATCGGGATCGCGCTCGACGAGACGGTCACCGAGCGCGACCTTCACGATCTGGTCGAGGTGTTTTCCGCCGGTCTGGGACGGCGCGGATCGCTTCCGATGTCCGGCGCCGGCGTGGCGCCGGGGGTCCCCACCTCGCTGCGCCGCACTAGCGCCTACCTCACCCATCCGGTCTTCCGGATCCACCGGTCCGAAACCGAGATGCTCCGCTATATCCGGCGGCTGGAGGCGCGGGACCTCTCGCTCACCGCGGCGATGATTCCGCTCGGCTCCTGTACCATGAAGCTCAACGCGACCGCGGAGATGGTGCCGGTGTCCTGGCCCGGCTTCGGTGCGCTGCATCCCTTTGCCCCGCCCGAGCAGGCCGAGGGCTACCACCAGCTCTTCGCCGAGCTGGAGGCGTGGCTCGCGGAAATCACCGGGTTCGCCCGGGTCTCGCTCCAGCCCAACGCCGGGTCCCAGGGCGAATTCGCCGGGCTCCTGGTGATCCGGGCCTATCACCGTTCCCGCGGCGAGCCCCACCGCACCGTATGCCTGATTCCGCAATCGGCGCACGGCACCAATCCGGCCAGCGCAGTCATGGCCGGGATGAAGGTCGTGGTGGTGAAGACCGACGCCAAGGGCAACATCGACCTGACCGATCTGCGGACCCAGGCCGAAGCGAACGCGAAGCACCTCGCGGCGCTGATGGTGACTTATCCCTCCACCCACGGCGTCTTCGAGGACGGAATCCAGGAAATCTGCGAAGTGGTGCATCGGCATGGCGGCCAGGTCTACATGGACGGCGCCAACATGAACGCCCAGGTCGGGCTCACTCGGCCGGCAGACATCGGCGCCGATGTCTGTCATCTCAACTTGCACAAGACCTTCTGCATCCCGCACGGCGGTGGCGGTCCCGGCATGGGGCCGATCGGGGTCGCCCCGCACCTCGCCCCCTATCTGCCGGGGCATCCCCTGGCCAACAGTCCGGCCACCGC
>JBGPVQ010000054.1:0-10881 GCA_041491785.1 Gemmatimonadota bacterium
ACCTGCGCGGTGCTCGATCACCCCGAGTACCAGCCCCGGCACCCCAGCGAGGAGCACCTGCCGGTGGACGTCCCGCCCGGAGCGCCACTCCCCCCTCGCGGCGAACGGCTTTGGCTCCTGCCCAGCCACGTCTGCCCCACCGTCAACAACTTCGATCACGCCGTCGTCGTCACCGGTGGTCTGATTCAGGGGGTGGAGCGGGTTACGGCGCGGGGGCGGAGTGCGCCCTGCTAGAACGGCTTGAAGTGCTCGAACGGCTGGTGACAGTTCCGGCAGGTGTGGAATGACTTGCACGCCGTCGCGCCGAATTCGCTTTCGAGCGAGGTGTCGGCGGAGCCGCAGTAGGGACAGGAGACCGCCCGCATGGTGCGCCCCAGCGGCACCAGCTGCGCCGCCGGGACCGGTCCCGGCGGCGCAATGCCGTAGGCGCGGAGCTTTTCCCGGGAGGCCTCCGAAATCCAGTCGGTGCTCCACGCGGGGGCGTAGACCGTCTTGACCTCGACGGTCGTGAAGCCCCCGCTCCGGAGCGCCGCGACGATATCCTCCTCGATCACGTGCATCGCGGGGCAGCCGGAGTAGGTGGGGGTGACGGTCACCGCGACCGCGCCGCCCTCGACCTGGACCTCGCGTACGATGCCCAGCTCGACCACCGACAGTACGGGGACCTCGGGGTCCTTGACCGACTCGAGGATTTCCAGCGCCCGCGCCCGCTGGTCTACCATTGGGCCCCCGGGTGGCTGCGCGCCACGATCTGCATTTCCGCCAGCAGGTGGCCCAGGTACTCGGTATGCCGGCCGGAGCGCCCGCCGGTCATCCGCATCGGAGCGGACGGAATGGCCAGCGTGGCCCGGCCGAGAACGTCTCGCGCCATCGCTTCCCAGGGCGGCCGGAGCGCCTCGAGATCGGGCACGACACCGCGGCCGCGGAGGGCGGTGTCGACCTCGTCCTGATACGCGAGCTCGCCGGTCCAGGGCCACAGCTCGTCGAGCGCTTCCTGCACCCGGTGGTGGCTTTCCGCCGTCCCATCGCCCAGACGGAGCACCCACTCGCTGCTGTGCCGCAGATGGTAGCGGTCCTCCTTGAGCGCCTTGGCCGCGATCGCGGCAAGCTCGGCGTGGGTGGAGCGGCAGAGCGCATCGAGCAGGTGGTAGCTCCACGCGTCGAACAGGAATTGGCGCACCATCGTGAATCCGAAGTCGCCCCGGGGAAGCTCGACCAGCTGGAGGTTTCGGAAGCGATTTTCGTCCCGCCAGTAGGCCAGCGCGTCCTCGTCCCGGCCCGCCCCCTCCACCTGGCCGGCCAGGCGGAGCAGCACCGAGGCCTGCCCGAGCAGGTCGAGGGACAGATTGGCGAGGGCAATGTCCTCCTCGAGAATGGGGCCGTGGCCGCACCATTCGGAGAGGCGATGCCCGAGGACCAGGCGGTCGTCGCCCAGCCGGAGGAGGTACTCGAACAGCGGGGCGTCGCTCAAACGGACTTGACGCCCCGCGGCACCTTGTAGAATTGCGGGTGCCGGTACGGCTTGTCGTTGCCGGGGTCGAAGAACGGCCCGGCGTCGCTCGGACTGGAGGCGGTGATCGCGGCGCTGGGCACCACCCAGAGGTTCACCGCCTCCCCTCTCCGGGTGTAGACGTCGCGCGCGTTCTGCAGCGCGGTTTCCGCGTCGGGGGCGTGCACGCTCCCCGCGTGTTCGTGGGGCGATCCGTCAGCGGGCTGGGTGAAGACTTCCCAGAGGGGCCATTGGTCGCTCATGCGGCACTCCTCGCCGAACGCTTGGCGGCGTAGGCCTCCGCCGCGGCCCGGACCCACGCTCCGTCGGCGTGCGCCTGCCGGCGCGCCGCCAGCCGCTCACGATTACACGGTCCGTTCCCCGCGATGACCTGGTAGAACTCCTCCCAGTGAATCGGGCCGAAGTCCCAGTCGCCGGTGTCGGGATTCTGCTTGAGATCGGGATCGGGCAGCGTGATGCCGATGGCCTGCGCCTGCGGCACGGTTAGGTTCACGAACCGCTGCCGCAGCTCGTCATTGCCTTTCTGCTTGACCTTCCAGCGCAGCAGCTCAGCGCTGTTGGGCGAGTCCTTGTCGCTCGGGCCGAACATCATGAGCGAGGGCCACCACCAGCGATTCACCGCGTCCTGCGCCATCGCCTTCTGGGCCGGTGTGCCAGCGGAGAGGGTGGCGAGAATCTCGAAGCCCTGGCGTTTGTGGAAGTTTTCTTCCTTGCAGATCCGGACCATCGCCCGCGCATAGGGGCCGTAGGAGGCGCGGGCCAGCATGGTCTGATTCACGATCGCCGCGCCGTCCACCAGCCAGCCGATTGCGCCCATATCGGCCCAGGTGAGCGTCGGGTAGTTGAAAATGCTGGAATACTTCGCGGTGCCGGCCAGCAGCTGATCAATGAGGTCCGCCCGGTCCACGCCGAGGGTTTCGGTGCCACAGTAGATGTAGAGCCCGTGCCCGGCTTCATCCTGGACCTTCGCGAGGAGCGAGATCTTCCGCCGGAGGCTCGGCGCCCGGGTAAGCCAGTTGCCCTCGGGGAGCATGCCCACCACTTCGGAATGCGCATGCTGCGACATCATCCGGATCAGCTGCTTCCGGTAACGCTCCGGCATCGCGTCCTTGGGTTCGATGCTCTCCCCTCGGTCGATGCGCGCCTCGAAGGCGGCGAGCTGGGCGGAATCGGTGGCGGTTTCCATAGAGTATATTGAAATATAGTCCTTTTGTCCCCAGCGACTAAGGATCCTCGCCCATGACCCAATCACCCTCTCCCGCCTCGGTGCTCGAAGCCGGCACCGTGCACGCGGAGGTCGCCGAGGGCGTGGCGACAATCCAGTTCGGACATCCGAAGAGCAACTCACTGCCGGCCGCGCTCCTGACCCGGCTGGCGGAGGCCATCGAGGGCGCCGGCCGGGATCCGGCCGCACGGGTGATCGTCCTCCGGAGCGAGGGAACCGGGGCGTTCTGCGCCGGCGCATCGTTCGACGAGTTCAAGACGGTCAAGGACGCCGCGTCGGGCAAGCGGTTCTTCTCCGGCTTTGCGAAGGTGATCCTGGCGATGATTCGGGCGCCCAAGTTCGTGGTGACGAGGGTGCAGGGGAAGACCGCGGGAGGCGGGATTGGAATCGTCGCAGCCTCGGACTACGCCCTCGCCGCGAGCGGCGCCGCCCTTCGCCTGAGCGAGCTCGCGGTGGGGCTCGGCCCGTTCGTGGTCGGTCCGGTTATCGAAAAGAAGATCGGCCTCGGCGCGATGAGCGCCCTGACGGTGGACGCCGATTGGCGGAGCGCCGCCTGGGCGCTGGAGCGTGGCCTCTACGCCGAAGTCCTCGACACCGCCGAGGAGCTGGACCGGCGGGTGGAAGCCTTCGCGCGCAAGCTCGCGGCGTACAATCCCGAAGCGGTGCGCGGGATCAAGGAAGTCTTCTGGGCCGGCACTGAACACTGGCCCGAGCTCCTGGCCCAGCGGGCGGAGATCAGCGGCACGCTGGTCTTGTCGGAGTTCACCAAACGGGCCATTGGTGGATGACTGAACCCAGGGGTGCCTTCATGCGTTCTCGACCCTTCCGCTTCGGCCTCGCCGCCGGAGCCATGCTGGCGCCCGCCCTGCTGGCCCAGTCCGCGCCACCCTGCCCCCAGCATGCCCGGGATTGCCCAGCGCCGCCGGTGGTGCACCCCGCTCCCGCCGGCCTGCCGGTCACACCGCCGTCGGACGCGGTGGTGCTGTTCGACGGTCACGATCTTTCCAAGTGGAGGAATCAGGACGGCGGGCCGGCAAAATGGCTCGTGCGCGACGGCTATATGCAGGTGGCCCCCGGAACCGGGGCCATCGCCACCGCCCAGGGATTCGGCGATGTCCAGCTCCACGTCGAATGGGCCACCCCGAACCCGGCCAAGGGTTCCGATCAGGACCGCGGAAACAGCGGCGTCTTTCTGATGGGTCGCTATGAGGTGCAGGTGCTCGATTCCTACGGCAACGTCACCTACCCCGATGGCCAGGCCGCGGCGCTGTACGGCCAGTACCCGCCCCTGGTCAACGCGAGCCGCGCGCCGGGCGAATGGCAGATCTACGACATCGTCTTCCACCGGCCCCGTTTCGGCCCGGGTGGAACGCTGGTGAGCCCGGCGCGGGTCACGGTTCTCCACAACGGCGTGCTGGTCCAGGACAACGTGGCCCTGACCGGGCCGACCGCGCATCAGCGGCGGCCACCGTACGAGGCGCATCCCGATCGGCTGCCGCTCTCCCTGCAGGACCACGAACACCCGGTGCGCTACCGCAACCTCTGGGTGCGCGAGCTGGAGCGGGCGCCCTAGCGCGACCGCGGTTCGGCCCGCATCTTCGCCTCGGGACCATCGCTCCCGCCCTGCGACTCGCTACCTACCCGCACTCCCTGGGGGATTCCGTGCGTAAATACCTGACCGAGTTCGTCGGCACCCTGTTCTTCGTGATGACCATCGGACTCGTGGTGGCGTCGGGCACGCCGATGGCACCGCTGGTGATCGGCTCGGTCCTGATGGTGCTGGTGTACATGGGCGGGCATGTCTCCGGCGGGCACTATAATCCCGCAGTCTCCCTGGCCGTCTTCCTCCGCGGCAAGCTCCCCGGGGCCGACCTGGTTCGCTACATCGCGGCCCAGGTCCTCGGCGCGATCGCGGGCGCCTATCTCTCCTACATGTTCCTCGACCATACCTTCGCACCGGCGCCCGCGGCTACCGCCACCAAGGTCACCGCGCTGCTGGTCGAGATCGTCTACACCTTCCTCCTCTGTCTCACCGTGCTCAACGTGGCCACCTCGAAGGCCACCGAGGGGAATTCGTTTTACGGCCTGGCGATCGGCTTCGCGATCGTGATCGCCGCGTTCGCCGGGGGGCCGGTTTCCGGCGGCGCGTTCAACCCCGCCATTGGCACCGGTTCGATCGTCATCAACGCGTTTTGCGGGGGCGGCGGGTGGGGCAATCTGTGGATCTACCTGGTGGGCCCGTTCGCAGGCGGTGCGCTGGCCGCGGTGGTGTTCAAGATCCAGGAAGCCGGCGCCTGATGGAGATCGGTTCCCCCAGGGCGTTCGCCGACTACTGGGAGAATGTCCGGGGACGCACCCGACGCGTGGTCATGGCCATCCCGGAGGACCGGCTGGAGTGGACCCATGCCCCGGGCAAGTGGACCCTCGGCGACCTGGTCCGGCATCTGGCCGGGATCGAGCGCGACATGTATGCCGAGAACGCGGCGGGGCGCCCCAGCCGGTATCCCGGGCACGGCCGCGAGCTGGCCGACGGGTTCGATGCCGTCGTCGGGTACCTGGATCGCAAGCACGCCGAGTCGGTCGCCATTTTCCGCGGACTCACCTCGGAGCAGCTCGAAGGCAAGACCCTCACTCCGGCCGGAACGCCGATCACGACCTGGAAATGGCTCCGGGCCATGGTGGAGCATGAGGCGCACCACCGCGGGCAGCTGTACCTCATGTTGGGGCTGCTGGGTGTCGCGACCCCACCGCTCTACGGTCTAACCGAGGAAGCCGTCAGGGCACGTTCGCGCTGAGCCAGGGTGCCGTCAGCCGGTCCGCCAGATCCAGAAACTTCTGATGCACCCCGGGTCCGGCATCGAGGTGCTCCACCCGGGCGAACCCTGCCAGCACCTGATCGTGCCGGTGGGCGGGAATCAGTTGGTCTGCCATAGGGAAGAGCACCTCGTCTTCCTTGGTGATATGGTCGCGCAGGAGCGCCACATACCCCTTGGCACTCGCGATCAGCGCCCGCCGCGCTTCCGCGTCTCCCTCCGCCAGCTTGCGGGCGGCCTCTCGAATTGCCCGGGTGAAGGCTCGGCCCTGCTCATGTTCGTCCAGCATCACCCCGATGGGGCCCTGATCGGCGGGCATCCCGCTCGCCGCCAGCTCCACGAACAGGACACCCTCCTCCTTGCGGTGATGGCACCCGTCGGCAAACCCGGCGATGAAGTCCGCCGCATCGAGGAAGTACTCCGGCCGCACCGGATTGCCCGACTCCAATTGTCTGGCGGCGGTTTCCAGGGCATCGAGCACCCGCTCGATGATCCGGTGCTCACTCATCAGAATTTCAGTAGCCTTCACGACGTCCTCCAGTCATGGAATCAGCACCGCCCGTTTGAGTAGCCGCCGGTGATGGGCCTCGACAAATACCTCGTTGATCCGGCTCAATGGGTGCCGTTCGACGAACGGCTTGACCTGGATCCGTCCGGCTCCGATCCAGGCCAGGAGCTCGGGATAGACCAGCGGGTCTGCCCCCCAATTACCCCGGGCCACGGCGTCGTAGGCCATCAGGTTCGAGAGGCAGACCTCGATCTTGTCCATCGTGTAGCCCACCACGGCGAGCGAGGCGCCAAAGCCGATCAGGGCGTAGGCCAGCTCTTGTCCTGCCGCCGTCCCGGAGGTTTCGAAGATCTTCCACAGGTGGGCCGGCCCACCCAGCCGCTCCGCCTCCGCCTTGACGAGCTTGCGCACCTCCTTGACCGCCACGCCATGCACGTTGAAGCTTGCGGCGGCTCCCGCCTCGCGGGCCTGCACGAGCTTTTGGTCATCCACGTCCAGGGCGATCACGATGGCCCCCACCGCAGCCGCGACCTGGACCGCGTGGATGCCGATGCCGCCCGCACCGACCACGACCGCCATCTCGCCCGGCGCGACTCCCGAGCGCCGGACCGCCTCGAAGGGAGTGGAGAGCGCATCGGACACCACCGCCAACTCCCACAGCTCGTGGCGGGCGAGCGCCTCCTCCGGCACCCCGCAGACGAATCGGGCCGGCACCACCACGTGCGAGGCGAAGCCGCCATGTCGATCGTTGCCCGGCATTACCTGGCGCCGGCAGATGGTCCGTCGCCCGGCCCGGCAGAGCTCGCAATCCCCGCAGGGCAGCACCGCCGGCACGACGACCGAACGGCCGAGGAGGGCGCTGTCGACGCCGGGGCCCACTTGCCTCACGATCCCGCTGATTTCGTGTCCCAGCACCAGCGGAGGCGCCGTACGGGTCTTCACTCCGCCGAAAAGAAAGGAGAGGTCGGTGTGGCAGACGCCGCAGCCCGCCACCTCGATGACCGCCTCCCCGGGTCCCGGCGCCTGGGGCGGGAACTCCCGTCGTTCCAGCGGCGACTCCGGCGCCGCCATCACCCAGGCCTCCCATCCTCCGTTCCGCATAGCCGCCATTTCGCCCTTCCCGGCTCATTCCCCGAAAATGAAGCTGCCGCACTCATGGCATTGGTCGAGGGTTCGATCCTTTCCCAGGAAACAAGGACGCTGATCCGGATCCACCCGCATCACCTTGCGCAGAAACCGGCAGTCGCATCCCTCGCCGGGCTGATACACCGCCTCCAGGTATTCCTCGGCGTCCTGCAGGACGTTGCGATAGCGCACCTTGAGCGACGGCGTGAGCTCCTGATCTTCCACCGAGAGTTCCTTGCTGATCACCGCGAAGGCCTGGAACCGTTCGTACTTGACCGGGTGCTCACGATTGAAGCGCTGGATGGTTTCGCGCAGCGACTCTTTCACCACCCCATCGGCCGAGGCGCGATCGGAGCCGAATTCCTGCTCGATTCGGAAAAAATCGGGATAGATCAACGCCGCCAGGAAATCGCGTCCCGCGCCCACCACGATCACATGCCGGATGTAGGGATTCATTCCGGCCAGTCGGTTCTCCAATTCCGTGGGGACCACCTTCTCGGCGTTGAGCATCTTGAAGACCCGGTCCTTTCGGGTCACCAGTTTGAGCCCCGCCCCCATCAGCTCGCCGAGGTCTCCGGTGCGGAACCAGCCATCGCCGGGGAGGGCCAGGGCCGTCGCCTCGGCATTGGCGAAATACCCGCGCATGACATTGGGCCCCTGGACCAGGATCTCTCCGTCTTCGGCCAGCTTGAGCGTGACTCCCGGAATCGGATAGCCGACCATGCCCGGCACCGAGCGGGGTTCGGCGGGATCGGTCACCGTGCAGCAGGGCGATGTCTCGGTCAATCCCCATCCCTCCCGTACCGGGATCCGCCGGGCGGCGAAGAAGGCCGACAGGTTGGCGGGAAGCGGCGCGGCGGCGGTGAAGACGAAGCGGAGCTCCGGATGAAAGATCGGCTCGGCATCTTCCCGGTGGATCTCGGCGTGGCTCACCAGCTGCTGGAACAGCTTGGGAACGCTGAAATACACCGTGGGCCGGACCTCCCGCCAATTCCGGAGCAGGAGATCGAACTGCTTGCCCTGGCTGTCATCGATGACCAGGAGGGCTCCGTGGTACAGCGCCGAATATTTTTCGAAATTCCCCCCGAAGCTGTGATGCCACGGGAGGTAGGACAGGAACCGGTCGTCCGGGGTGATCGACCAGATGACGGAAAGGCCCCGCTGCTGGGAGAGCAGGTTTTCGTGACTGAGAAGCACACCCTTATTGAGCCCGGTGGTGCCCGAGGTGTAGAGCATCAGGCAGGGGGCCAGTGGATCCCGGCCCGCCGCTGTCGCGAGGAAACTCGCGAGCTCTGGAGCGTCAGGTTTGACCGCGAATTGCCGGAGCACCGATTGGAACGAAGCGTAGCGCACTTTGCGGCCCGCCAGGGCACGCTCGACCGCCGAGGCCTCGATCGGCTCCAGGGAAACCAGCGCCCGGACCGACGGCGGTACGCCCACCTTCTCCAGCAGGCTCCCGTCTACCACGATCAGGACGGTCGGGCTGGCATGCTCCGCCAGCGCCCGGGCCTGTTCCGCCGGGTAACCGGGAAAGACCGGAACGTGGATGGCGCCGAGTGCCATGGCCGCGAACTCGGCGACCAGCATCTCCCCCCGGTTGGGCGAGAAGAGGGCGACCCGGTCTCCCTCGACCACTCCGACGGAGGTGAGATACCGGGCAAAGCCGGCGACCTCGAGCAGAAACTGGTTCCACGACACGTCGCGGAATTGGCCCGCCCGCTTCTCCCGGAACATCGCCCGGTCGCCGTATTGCGCGACGTTGCGAGCCAGGAGTTGTCCGATGGTCTCCGGGTTACCCGGCACCGGGAGCGCGGAGAAAATGAGATTTCCGACGCGGACGGCCATCCGCGCTTGGTTCCGGGGGGCGAGGCCGGCCGAACTAACGGTCACCGGCCGACACCAATCCATCACGCGCGGCGAGCGCGGCACCGAACGCCCCCATCTCCTGGGGGTGGGGCGGAACCGTGACCGGGGCATGGAGCCCTTCCTCAAGCAGCTCGACCATGGTCCGGTGATAGGCGACGACCCCCCCGGTCGCCACGACTCGCTCGCGGAACACGTCCATTTCCAGCACCCGCTTGACCAGCGACCGGTACGCGGCTCGCGCCAGGTCCGGCGGCCGCTTGCCACTGCGAATCAAGGTGAGCAACTCGGTGCCCGCGAACACAGTGCAGAAGCTGCCCAGCTCGACCTCCTCGGTATGCTGCGCGGCGAGCTGGTCCAGCTCCCCGATCCCGATCCCCAATCGCAGCGCGATCTCCTCCAGGAAGCTTCCGGTGCCGGCGGCGCACTTCCGATTCATCCGGTGAGTCACTCGTCGACCCTCCGCGTCGAGCCGGATCACCTTGGCATCCTGGCCGCCGATATCGAGCACGACCAGCGGCCCGGGGAGATAGAATGCGACGCCCCGCCCGTGGCAGTCGAGCTCGGTCCGGGAGCCGTGGGCAAAGGAGATCGCGTTCCGTCCGAAACCGGTTGCCCAGATGGTCTCGACCTCGGAGGCCGAGAGACCCGCGGCACCGAGCGCCTGGGTGTACGCCCGCTCCGCGGAGGCGGCCAGGTCAGCGCCCGATCGCACCACCGCAGTGCCCAGGACATGCCCGTCGGCATCGATCACCGCGGCCTTGGTGTTCCACGACCCGCTGTCGATCCCGGCGAAGACACTCACGGCGTCCTCACATCCCGAGCGGCGGCCCGCCGATCCGCCACCAGCTCGACGAAGCCTTCGATGTTGGTGCGCGACTGTTCTTCGGAGAAGCAGCGGAGGTCGTTAACGTCGCCGTCGAGCACCAGGGTCGGGATCCCAAGCCGCTCCGCCAGTCGCTGGGGCATCCCGTAGCGGGTGTTGGAGTTGTTGGGGCAGGTCTTACAGTCGTGGAACAGAATTCCGTCCACCCCGTAGAACGATGCCATCTCCTCGATATACTGTTCCTTGGGCTCCTCCGAACGCACGATGAACAGCTCGAGCGACGACCGGGCCATGGAGCGGATCGGATCGGCCGGGTCCAGGGCGGAAAAGATCCAGCTGTTGCAGTAGGTTGACGCAACCACCGCCGCCTTGAACTCGCCAAACAGATTCGAAAGTGCCCGCAACCGGCCCCAGATCGGCATCCCGTCCCAGTACAGCCGCACCGCCTCACCGGGCACCGCGGCGATGCCCGCCCCAGCCCGTTCCTCGAGCTCAGCCAGCAGGCCCCGATAGTAGGCGCAGGCCTCTTCGGCCCCGCGCAGCACCACCGCCGGTCCCATGTGAATGGTGCCGTCGAAGAACGTGAGCGGCGCGGGCCGGCGGGCGGCGGTTTCGAGGCAGGCCTTCCAGAGATCGGAGCATTCCCGCGAAGCCCGCACCGCCGCCTCCAGCCGTCCGGCTTCGAGTCGCCGGCCGGCCACGGCCTCGAGCGGCGCTACCAGCGTCTGCAGTTGGGTCGCCACCGCGTCGACGTCGCTGTCGCGCACGTCGTCGAGGGCACGGGGCGAGCGCACCCCGATTACCGGAACCCCCCACTGCCGTCCGTAGAACTCGAACCAGTCGCGGACGTCGCGGCACTGGTTGGTGTTGAAGACCAGGACGTCCGCCTTCGGTGTCCCGGTCAGCCCGAACTCGGCGAGTGGAGTTTCGTCCGCCAGGAATGCCCCGATGTCGGTGGTGAGGTAGGAACAGATATCCTGGGAATATCCCATCGCGTGGGCCCGGGGCATC
>JBGPVQ010000055.1:0-10877 GCA_041491785.1 Gemmatimonadota bacterium
CGGGTCATCCCCGGGGCGGCGAATTCCGGGAACCACCACCAGCGGATCGGGGCCGAGCCCGGTGCGGATTCGCTCGACCTCGAGCGGGCTGCAGACGATCCCGGCAAGTCCGGACGAGACCGCGAGGCGCGCCAGCCGGGCGGCTTCGTCGAGCAGACGCACCGAGGGCCTTCCCAGCGCCGCGGCGTAGTCCGGCTCGTCATGGGAGGTGAGCACGGTCACCCCCACGATCGAGATTGCGCTCCCCGCCGCTTCCGCCGCCGCCCGCATCATCGCCGGGCCGCCAAGGGCGTGCACGGTAGCCATCGAAACACCGAGGCTCCGCGCGGACGTCACCGCGCCCGCAACGGTACTGGGGATGTCGTGCCACTTGAGATCGAGAAAGATCTTGAGGCCCCGGGCCCGGAGGTCCCGAATCAGTCCCGGTCCCTCGGCGGTCATGAGCATGGAGCCGACCTTGGCCCAGCGAAGCGCCGGGAGCCGGTCGAGGAGCCGGAGGGTTTCCTCCCGGGTCGGGAGGTCGAGCGCCAGGATGAGCTCAGCCACCATCGGCCTCGAGATCGGCGATGATGCGCTCGGGTAGCCGGGGGTCGGCCAATTGGGCGGTGCCGACGGCCACGAGCGAAGCGCCGGCGCGAAGGTACTGCCGCGCGTCGGCGGCGCTGCCCACGCCCCCGACGCCGATCACCGGGGTCCCGGGGAAGCGCTCCTTCACCTTCCGGACCGCCAGCACTCCCACCGGGAGGAGCGCCGGTCCACTGACCCCGCCGTTTCCGTTCCCGAGCCTCGGCAGATTCCCCGCATAGAGGTATCCCGGCATGGTGTTCACCAGGGTGATTCCGTCAGCCCCCGCCTCGATCGCGGCCTCGGCAATGGCCGGGATGTCGGGGAGCGCGGGCGAGAGTTTGGCGATCAGCGCCCGCCGAGTCACCCCGCGGCAGCCTTGAACGACTCGGCGCACCGAAGCCGGATCGGCGCCGAACTCGACCCCCCCCGCGGCGGTATTGGGACACGACAGATTCAGCTCGTACGCGGCGATGCCGGGCAAATCATCCAATCCCGCGACGACCTCTTCGTATTCGGTTTCGGTGAATCCGACCACGTTGACGATCACCCGGGCCAGGACGAGGTGGGCGGCGAGCCAGGGGAGCTCCCCGGTGCGCACCTGGGCGAGGCCCGGATTGGCGAGGCCCACCGAATTGAGCATGCCGCCGGGGAATTCCGCCACCCGCGGCGAGGGATTGCCGTGTCGGGGGGCCAGGGAAACCGCCTTGGTGACGATGCCGCCGAGGCGATCGAGCCGCATGACGCCGTCCAGCTCCCGGCCGAAGCCCGCGGTGCCGGCGGCGAGAAGAATTGGATTCTGAAAAGTGTGACCGAAGACGTTCCGCGAGAGGGCGGGAGGCGTCACTTCCGGCCCGTGCGGGTGCCCTGCCCCGCCGAGACGGGACCCTGCCCCACTTTCCGTTCGTACTCGAGCAGGTAGGCAACGACGGCATCCGCGATGGAGGCCGCCAGGTTGCGCTGCGTGGTGCGGCCGGTGAGGAGCCTCGCGTCTTCCGGATTGGTGCTGAAGCCCACTTCGACGAGAATCGCGGGACGCCGTGCCGTGGTCAGCACCATGAACCCGGCCTGCTTCACGCCCAAGTCCGGTCCGGTGTGCGATTCCTGCAAATACGACTGCACCAGCTCCGCGGCCCGGGCCGACTCCCGGAGGTGCTCGTTCAGCTGGAGGTCCTTCAGGATGAAATCCAGGCCGGCGGACTGGTCCGCGGCGTCCGGGCTGTCATAGCGAACCGCCTCGTTTTCCATTCTCGCCACCCGGGCCGCATCTTCGGTCTTGGCCTCGGCCAGGAAGTAGGTCTCGAAGCCCCGAATTCGGGTGTAGCCGGCACGGCGGGGAAGCGAGTTGATGTGAATGCTGACGAACAGGTCGCACTCGTCGTTGCAATAGCTGCCGCGCTGGCGCAGGTCGATCAAGGTATCGGTCTGCCGGGTCATCACGATTAGGACGCCGCGCGAGCGGAGCTCGTCCCGGAGCAGCAGGCTCAGATCCAGGGTCACGTCGCTCTCGGTCAGGCCGTTCGGGAAGAACAGGCCCGGATTCCCCGGATCGACGCCGCCGTGCCCGGCGTCGATGGTGACGACGTGCCCCTTGCGGAGGCCGTTGGCGAGGCGGTTGGGATCCCGCGGCGTTCCCTTCGCCGCGATGACCGCCGGTGAGGTATCCCGGAGCTCCGCGGCGCGGGGATCGTACCGGAAGCGCTGGGCGAAGGCCTGCGGCAGGATCTCGGAGACGAACTGGATCGGAAGCAGCAGCGTATCTCGGCGGATCGAGGCGGCGCCGGCCAGCGGTCGGAGCTTGCCGTCCATGAGGTAGAGCGGGGCCCCGAGGAAGAACCGGAACGAACGCATCCCGAGGGTTACCTCGGCCCACCCGTTGCCCAGCGTCAACTTCGCATCGAGCGCCGGAAGCAGGAGCGGTGCAGGCAGCACCGGACCCGCGGTCGGATCGAGACGCACCGGCACGCGCGTGTCGCCCCGGGCCGAGTGCACCAGGATGACCATCGGGGCGAGGAGGGCGGCCAGCATCAACGGTGCTTCAGCGCCCGCCGCATCTCGCGGTCGGCGATCCGGCGCTTGATGTCTTCACGGCGGTCATGGGTTTTCTTGCCTTTCGCGAGCGCCAGCGCCACTTTGGCGCGGCCCCGGTTGAAATAGAGCTCCAACGGCACCAGGGTGAACCCCTTCTGCTCGACGCCGCCGATCAGCTTCTCGATTTCACGGCGATGCATCAGCAGCTTCCGCGACCGGATCGGCGCCGGATTCCAGCGATTGCCCTGCTCGTACGGGGTGATGTGCATTCCCTCGAGCCAGAGCTCTCCGTTCCGGATCAGGGCGTAGGCTTCCTTGATCGAGGCCTTACCGTTGCGCAGGCTCTTCACTTCGGTGCCGGTCAGGACAATTCCGGTCTCCCAGCGCTCCAGGAGGTGGTAGTCGTAGGAAGCCCGCGGATTTCGTGCCACGGAGATCCGGTCCTTGGGATCGTCCGGGGCGGTCTTTTCGCTCATAAGTGCCTCTGGGAGCGGAAGATAGGCCACTTCTCCCGATGAGGCAACGCGTAACTTGACCCGGTAACGGGGGTGTCCTAGGTTTGGCGGCCCCAGCCGAAGTGGTGGAACTGGTAGACGCGCTGCGTTCAGGGCGCAGTGGGCGCAAGCCCGTGGGGGTTCGAGTCCCCCCTTCGGCATTCGCGGGACGTCCGGTGCAGGTGGGGACCCGGCGGCCCCTCTAGTATCTCGCCATCCCACCAGCCACCCTCGTTGCCCAAGCATCTATGCCGCCGGCCAGGCTTCGGGCCCTGAACCCGGCGCCTTGCAGGAGCTGTTGCGCCATGAGGGAGCGGGCGCCCTTATGGCAGAGGGTGACGATCTCTGCGCGAGGGTCCAGCTCCCCGAGCCGATCGGGGAGCTCGCCGAGCGGAACCAGGCGGCTGCCCTCGATGTGGGCGATTTCCCACTCCCAGGGCTCGCGCACGTCCACGATGAGCGGCGCGCCGCCGGCAGCCAGCCGGGACTCGAGCTCCTCCACGGCGAGCTCGAGGTGGTCACCCTCAGCCTGCTGCCCCGCCCCGCAGTACGCCTCGTAGTCGATCAGGCCGGTGACGCTGGGCGAATCTCCGCAGACGGCGCAGGCGGGATCGCGCTGGACGCTCAGCTCGCGGAACTGGAGCCGGAGCGCGTCCACCAGCAGCAGCCTGCCGACCAGCGAATCTCCGACGCCGAGAATCCACTTGATCGCCTCAAGCGCCTGCAGACTGCCGACGATGCCGGGCAGGACCCCGAGAACACCGGCCTCGGCACAATTGGGGACCAGGTCGGGTGGCGGCGGCTCGGCGAAGAGGCAGCGGTAGCACGGCCCGCCGGGCGCGGCGAACAGCGAGACCTGCCCGTCGAAGCGGAAGATGCTTCCATAGATGTAGGGCTTGTGGAGCAGTACCGAGGCGTCGTTGACCAGGTAGCGGGTGGGGAAGTTGTCGCTCCCGTCGATGGCGAAATCATATCCGCTGAGAATCTCGAGCGCGTTGTCGGCCATCAGCCGTATCGGGTGAACCGCAACCGCGACGTGGGGGTTGAGGTCCTGGAGCCGCTCCCGGGCGGAATCGGTCTTGGCGCGCCCAACGGACGCGGTGCCGTGGAGGATCTGTCGCTGGAGATTGGTCAGCTCGACCGCATCCGCATCCACAATTCCGAGAGTCCCAACCCCTGCGGCGGCCAGGTAAAGCGCGGCCGGCGAACCGAGCCCACCGGCGCCAACCAGGAGGACGCGGGCGCCCCGGAGGCGCTCCTGACCCGCGGCTCCGACTTCGGGCAAGGTGAGATGGCGGGCGTAGCGGACCAGCTCAGCGGGGGAGAACGTCAACGGTCAACAGTCACCGGTCAACGGTAATCGGCACCAATTCCGGACCGGTTGGCTGCTCCTTCAAGAGATCCGCGAGCGTAATGCCGGAGAGGAGATCGTCCACCCGGCGCTGGAGCGCGTGCCACACCGGTCGAATCGAACAGGCATTCGCCGGATTGCAGCGTTCGGCGTCCACCGGGTGGGTCGAGCAGTTGATTTCGAAGGTCTGGTGCTCGGATGCGGTCATCACGTCCCAGACGGTCATGTCCTGCGGCTCCCGGGCCAGGTAGTAACCGCCCCGCGCTCCGCGGACGCTCTCGACCAGCCCGGCCCGGCGGAGCCGGAGCAGGATCTGCTCGACGTAGTCCGCCGGCAGCCGTTCGACCTCGGCCAGCTCGCGCGCGGCCACCGGTCCGACCCCGGTTCGGCCCCTGCGGGCCAGGTGAAGGGCGATAATGAGGCTGTACTCGGTCCAAGTCGTCACCCGCATAGCTGAAATATCCCTCCTTCGAGCAAGGGGGACAAGTTCGGTGTGCCGGCGGTACTTTTCGGGAGCCATGCCTCGATTCCTTCCCCTCCTCGGGTTCCTGCTCCTCGGCGGGTCGGTCGCGCGGGCCCAGGTGGCGGTGCGCGCCCCCGGCGGGACGCTCACCGGCCTGGTACAGGACAGCGCCACCGGCCGCCCGGTCGGGTACGCGCTGGTCGTGCTGGTGGAGCGGGACCAGCGGGTCTTCGCCGGGGAGTCGGGGCGATTCACCTTGACCGGCCTGGGCGGCGGCGCTGCTACTCTCCGGATCCAGCAAATCGGCTACCGAGCGATCACCATCTCCCTCACCTTGGACACCCGATCCCCGGTGGCGCCGGGCGCACCGGGGCTGGTGGTGCGGCTGGCCCGGCAGGTGTTCGTGCTTCCCGAATTGGTGGTCCGGGGGGACATCTGCGACGGCGGGACGCCGATGGGGGAGGAAGGCACCATCCTGGACGAGGCGTTCAAGAACGCCGACCGGCTCTTGACCCTGGAGCGGGAGTACCCGTTCCGGGGGTCGTTCCAGCGGGTGACCACCCTCCTCGACAGCGAGTACGTCCGGACGGGCGGCTGGGTGGACACCATCAACTACGACAGCCGGGAGCTGCGCGGCTATCACCGCGGTGAGGTGCTGGTGCGGAGGCCGCGAGGCGGCGCCGATGACGCCAACTACTTCGCGGTCTCCGATGTCGCGCGGGAGGAGTTCCGGAAGTCGCATTGCTTCTGGTATGCCGGGCGCGACAGCGTGGAAGGATTTCCGGGATACCGAATCGACTTCGCCCCCACCGCCAGGACCAAGAGTGTGGATTGGGCCGGTTCGCTGCTGATCGATTCGGTCTCGATGACGCTGCTCCGCTCCGAGGCCCATCTGGTCAATCTGACGAACAACGCCACGTCGTTCCGCTCGGCCCTGTGCACGGTGTTCTACAAGCAACTGGCCCCCACGCTGGCCCATGAATTCCAGGCGCGCTGCGTCATCTCCCAAGGGTCGAAGCCGCCGCAGATCGTGGTGCAGCGCTGGCTCCTGACCGATTTCGGCTTCATCCACCGCACCCCCACCGGGCCCGACCCGCCCACCTGACCCACGCCGGCAACGCCAAACCCCCGCCGGGCCCCTCGGGGCCCGGCGGGGGTTCGGATTCGCATCCAGTCGGAGCTTACTGGCCGACTTCGGGCGAGCAGCCCTGTGTCGGTGCCGGACTACGTGCCAGGCACTCATTCGTGGGGAACGGCATCTTGGTAAAGAACGTTCCGCCGGTAACCAGCCGGGGCAGCGTGGTCAGTTTGTTGTAGTGCCGATAGTCGAACCAGCTGAACCCGCCCTCCCACAACAGGGAATAGCGCTTGTTATAGAGCAACTCGTCGAGAACCGCCGCCGCGGTGACGGGGCCGGCGTAGGTGGGCAGCCCACCAGAATTCGCCCGGATAAAGTTGATGTCCACCAGCGCCTGGGCGATGTTGTTGAGCCCCAGGTTGGCCTCGGCCCGGAGAAGAATCAGCTCCTCGTTTCGAATGATCGCCACCGGACTGGAGTTGGTCGGATAGATGGTGAAGTGTTTGTCGGAGGTGAACGTCGCAGTTCCCGAGGTCCCCGTCCCCGATTCGCCGGTTACGATTTTGGTGGTGACCCGGAGGTCCGCCTGGCCGCCGGTTCTGAGCTGCGCGGCGGTGACGAGTGTCGGGTTGGCCCGAATGACCGGCGCACCCTGGAGGATGTTGTTGGTGGCGTCACCGGAGCCGGTGCTGTAGACATGGTACACCCCGGTGGAAAGCGGCGCGCCGGTGTCGAGGAAGCTCTGGCCTAGCGCGGTAAGCGCGCCGGAAAAGTCGTTGTTGTAGATGGCGGCGCGGGCCCGGATGGCGCGATTGACCTTGAGGAAGGCTGCCGGCGTATCGAATCCGGAGAATCCGCTTCCCAGCCGGAACGAGAAGGCGGACCCGCCGGCCTGCAGGTGGGTCCGGGCCTCGTCGAGCAGGGTATTGATCCGGGTGTACGCATCGGCCTTCGTGGCGATGGCCCCGGGATCGCCGGTTGGCGGGCGGTCGACGTCGATGACGGCCCCGTTGGCGTCCCGGGTCAGAACCACCTGCAACAACTCCATCGCTTGGATGGTCTTCGCGAAGCCCCGGAGGCCTTCCTTCTCGGCGGGGGAGAGGCCGGCCACTCCGTCCACCGCATGTAGCAAGATCACCGAATTCCGGATGTTCGCGTAACGCGCGGCCCAGAAGGCGCTCCCGAAGTCTCCCGGGTTGAGCGGCCCGACCAGCATTTCCTTCACGTACCGCGGATCGGAGGTGCTGTTGAGATTGAATCCTTCTCTGCCCATTGCTCCAAGCAGGGCCACCAAGCCGTTGGGCTCGGCGACTGCGACCCGGAGACCGACCAGCAGGCCGGTCGCGGCCGTGTTGACGCCGACGGCCGTGGGGGTGTTTTCGAGCTCCTCGAGCCCCGGATTGTTGAGGTCCGCGACGTCGAGGCTGTGGCAGCCCGCGAGGGCCAGTGCACCGAGGAACGCCGGAGCACAGCGCAGAATCCGTGTCATGGGAGGCATTGGACCTCACATCCCGAGGTTGATGGAGAAGTAGAAGCTCCGGCTCGGCGGGTACGGCGTCACGTCGATGTTCCGGGCGATCGGCTGGTTCCCGAAGTTGCTGACCTCGGGATCAAAACCGGTGTAGGGCGTGTGCAGCCAGATCAGATTGCGGGCGGAGAGCGACAGCCGCGCCGACCGCACCCCGCTGAACAGCGTGTTCGCGAGCCGCTTCGGCATGTCCCAGGACACGGCGATCTCGCGGAATTTGATGAAGCTTGCGCTCTCGACGTAGGTCGACGCCGCGCCAGAGGCCCAGGTCCCGATCCGCTTGTCCCCCGCCGCACCGTCGGGCGCGTTACCGAACGCGTCCTGCAGCAGCCGGGTCAGGTTGATGACGTTTCCGCCCTGCTGCCAGTCGAGCAGGACATGGAGGCTGAGCGCCTTGTAGGTAAGATCGTTGGTGAGCGACATTCGGAATTCGGGGTTGGCGTCGCCCAGGACAGTATCGCTCGGTGCCGGCGTGCCGTTGGCGAGGAGATGGGTTCCGACGATCTGGGTCGCCGACTTCCCCTGCTCGATCTGGAACACGCCGAGGCTGGTTCCGAACCCACCGGTCTGGAACGTCGGCACCGGCAGCTCAGTGACCTTGCTGTGATTCTTGGAGAACGTGGTACGGACGAACCAGGTCGCGGTCTTGGTCTGCCAGGGAACCACCGAGCCGGCGACCTCGACGCCCCGGACCCTGAGCTTGCCGCCGTTGAAGATTTCCTGGGCAAAGCCGGAGGAGGGCGGCAAGTTCCGGGTGAGCAGCAGGTCGCTCACGTTCTTCTGGAAGTAGCTGGCCTCCACCGAGACCCGATTCTTGAGCAACTGGCCATCAAAGCCGACCTCGACCTCCTGGTTTCGCTCCGGATGGAGATCGGCGCCGCCGGTGGTGCCGAGCACCACGGTCCCGGCGATTCCGCCGAGGTTGAGCGTGGAGTTGAGCGGGGTGAAGCGCTGGCCGTAGAGCGGCTCGTTCCCGGTCTGGCCGAAGGCGCCCCGAAGCTTGAGCTCGTCAATGAAGCCCCTCGGTGCGCTGACGAGGCGGTAGGACGCCGACAGCTTGGGATAGTAGAACAGCTTGCTGGCGTCGGCGTCGAGGCTCGACTGGTCGGCCCGGATGCCCCCCGCCAGCGCCAGGCGCTCGTGCATCAGGAGCACTTCCTCCTGGGCAAAGAATCCAAGATTCTTGACCAGGGTGCGGTCCTCCCGGACCCGCACCGCGGTACCCGCGCTGACGTTCTCCTGGCCGGCGATCAGGTTGCGCGATTCGACCCGATTGATGTCCAGGCTCCGGCGGGCGTACTGCACCCCGGCCGAGGTCGTGGCGGTGTAGCCACCGCCGGTGTAGGTGTGAACCACTTGCCCGTCGAGGTTCAGGTTCAGGTTGTCGGAGTTGCTGAGGAGCGAGGTGCCCAGCAGACCGTCTTGCGGCTCAAACTGGAGGTCGGGTGGGGAGAAGATCGTGTTCTTCTGGATGAAGTAGTCCAAGCCCCCGATGGCGATGAACCGGAGCGAGCTTCGCGCGGTATTGAGTGGAGTCCACTGCATCCGATTCGACGCGACGAACCGCCAGACATCCTCCTTGTTCTGCAGCCGGTTCGCGGTCTGCAACGGATTCGACGACTGGAACGGATTCTTGGGGAAGGTGCCATCCGCGTTCTGCCGGAGGTCGGCGAAGCTGGGCGTCCCGGTGAGGACGTAGTAGTAGCTGACCCCGTTGTTGTCGTTGTTGGTGATGCCGCGGTCGGCGCGAGTGTGGAGCACATTGGTGGTGACCGCCATGCTCAGGCGGTCGCCGAAGCGCTGGTCGAGGTTGAGCCGGATCGACTGCCGCTTGAACGCGGTGTTGGTGATGATGCCCGGCTCATTCGAGTAGGTGCCCGAGGCGTAATACCGGGTTTTCTCCGTGCCCCCGGAGATGTTAGCCGTGGTCTCCTCGGCCAGCTTCTTCTGGCCGCCGAGCTCCTCCTCGTGATTGAAAAACGGGCAGGCGCCGCTGCCGCAGTACTTGGCCCCGGTCCCCGGAGCGAACGCGCCGGAAGCATCCACGGCGGCGGCGTCGGCGAATCGGCGAGCCCCGATCTCGCGGCGCAGGGAGGAG
Organism: Gemmatimonadota bacterium; assembly: GCA_041491785.1. Lineage (GTDB taxonomy): Bacteria > Gemmatimonadota > Gemmatimonadetes > Gemmatimonadales > GWC2-71-9 > JABFSM01. Next base: position 9,608 of record JBGPVQ010000055.1, read on the forward strand.
AAGCCGAATCGCTGCGCGATCTCCACCCGGGTGGTGCCGGGGAGGCCGCGCTTGGTCCGGATGATCACGACGCCGTTGGAGGCCCGGCCCCCGTAGATCGCGGCGGCGGAAGCGCCCTTCAGAATCTCGATCGACTCGATCTCCGCGGGATTGAGGTCGGCGATGCGATTGACCTGGCCGTCCTGGGTGAGCGCCGGGTTGGCGCCGCCGGCGGCCCCAGTGAGGGCGTTGGCGTTCGAGGGGATAGCCACGTCGCTCATGATGACCCCGTCCACGACGTAGAGCGGCGCGGCGGTCGCATTGATGGAGGTGACACCCCGTAAGCGCACCTGGACACCGCCCCCCGGGGCCCCACCGTTGGTGGTGATGTCCGCGCCAGCCACCTTGCCCTGGAGCTGCTGTTCCAGGCTCGCGGTCGGGTGGGTGCCCAGATCCTCGGAGCCCACGGTCGCGACGGCGTTGGCGAGATTGCGCCGTTCGATGCCGGTCGCCTGGCCGGTCACGACGATCTCTTCCATCTTGAAGACGTCCTTTTCCAGCCCGATACTGACCGAAGACGCCCCAGCGCCGAGGCGCACTTCGCGCCGGCGGTAACCGACCGCGCGCACCAGCAGGGTGACCTCACCGGACGCGACACCCGACAGGGTGAACTGCCCGGTTGTGCCGGTGCTCACCAGGATCGAGGTGCCCTGGACCGCCACCCGCGCCGCCTCGATCGGCCCGCCCGTCACGGAATCACGCACCGTACCCGTGACGGTCCGGCCTTGGGCAAACGCCGGACCCGCCAGCAGCCCGACCGACAGCGCCGCCAGGACCCAGCACTTGGACCGCATACGACCTCCGATGTCTGTGGAGAACCGCGCGTCCTGGGCGGCGACGCGCGGGGGATGGGGCGAGATGGTATCGCGGGAATGCCTCCGGGTCAACCGCCGCTAGGGAGCCCCTTCCCGCCCGGCACGCCGAGCTCGGTCATGGCGCGCAGGTCGAGGATCTCCTCCAGCTCCTTCTCGGCGAGGAGGTGTTTCTTCATCACCAGCTCCTTCACCGTGAGGCCGCTGGCGACGGCCTCCTTGGCGAGCTTCGCGGCTTCGGCGTAGCCGACCCGGGGCGCGAGCGCGGTTACCAGGGCCGGACTTCGCTCCAGCCAATGGGCGCACTGCACCGGATCCGCCTCGATGCCGCGGACGCAGCGCTCATCGAAGACCCGGATGGCGTTGGCCAGGATCTTCATGGCGAAGACGATGTTGTGGGTGATCACCGGCATCATCAC
>JBGPVQ010000056.1:0-10726 GCA_041491785.1 Gemmatimonadota bacterium
CGCCACTCAAATGGAGCTGGCCCGGGCGATCGGAATGCTGGTTCGCGAAGGCCATCGGCCGCGCCGCACGCTCGTGCTCGCCAGCTGGGACGCCGAGGAGTGGCATCTCACCGGGTCGACCGAGTGGGGCGAGGACCTCGCCCCTGAGCTGAGTCGGTCCGCCGTGGCCTACCTCAATGTCGATGCCTCCACCAGTGGGCCGGTATTCTCCGCCTCGGCGGTGGCGAGCACCAATCCCCTGGTGGTCGAGACCGTCCGCGACGTGAAAGACCCCAACTCGGGGAGAAGCGTACTGGAGGCCTGGGCCGCGGCTGAGTGGGGAGCCGCGCCTCCGACCGGCGCGGACTCGCTCGACCTGGTCACCAACAAACTGGGCAGTGGCTCGGACTACACGGTGTTCCTCAACTTCCTCGGGCTGCCCATCGTGGATATGTCCTTCGACGGGCCCTATGGCGTGTATCACTCGCAGTACGATGACTACTACTGGATGACCCACTTCGGCGATCCCGGCTTCCGCTACATGACGGCGATGGCCGAAATCTGGGGCAGAATGGCGCTGCGAATGGCCAACGCCCAGGTCCTCCCCTACGACTATCGCCGCTACGCCAAGCGCGTGGGTCAATTCCTCGACGAGCTGGCCGCCGTACCCGGGGTGACAGGGAATCTGGACCTCTCAGCCGCGAGAGCGGCTCAGCGCGAATGGACCACCGCAGCGGAGGAGCTGGAGGCGGTATCCCGTCAAAGGCTCGGCGATTCCTCGCGACCGGAGGCGGCCGGACGGCTGGCACGGCTGGCACGGCTCAACAACGCGCTGCGGTCCATCGAGCAAGAGTGGCTGCTCACGGAAGGGATCCCGGGACGGCCCTGGTACAAGCATGCGTTGTACGCCCCGAAATTCACCTACGCCGCGATGGAGTTCCCCGGTGTGCGCGAGGCGGTCGATCAGGGCGACTGGCGGCGGGCGCGGGTCGAGCTCGATCGGGTCGCCGAGCGGATCGGCGCGGTGGCGCGGGCGGTGTGGGCGGCGGCCGCGCCGTAGTCCGGCGCGGTCAGGATTCGCCCATCGCGGTGAGCGGCACCAGCCGCGCCCGCGGCGGGATCCCCGGCTCCAGCTCCATGATCCCCACCGAAGCCGGCAGATCAAACCGGCGCGGCCCCGCCCCTCCGGGGTTCATCACCGTTACCACCTGGTCCACCACGGTAAGCAGCGGCTTGTGGGTATGCCCGAAGATGATGATCTCGGCGGCGGGGTAGGCGCGGTTGAGCTTGTCGGGAGAGGGAACCCCCAGCTGGTGCCCGTGGATCAGGAGAAAATCGAAGCCCTCGATCCGGGTCTCCACCACCTCGTGAGTCAGGGCCCGAATGTCGAACCCGTCGGTATTGCCCCAGACCGCGGTGACCGGGGCCAGCGCGTCGAGCTCGGCCAGGAGCTCCGGGGAGCCGATGTCTCCGGCATGGAGGATCCGGTCGACTCCGCGGAATACCTCGAAGACCTCCGGCCGGAGGAGGCCATGGGTATCCGCGATTATGCCGAGGCGCAGAGCGCACCGTCGGGAAGCTGAGGGGTGGTGGATCGGTCGAGAAAGAGCCGGTCCGCGATGGCCGCGATCGTCTCGGCACCCCGCCACACCGACGCCAGCACGGCGAGCTCCCCTTCGAGGGCCCGGCGCTCGGTGTCTTCATTGGCGGCCATCTCCAGCGCCAGGCGGTCTACCAGCGGGAGCCGGGGGAGCGGCGTCCGCGGCTCGCTGCCGATGCCGCCCCGGCCCCAGAACGATCGCTTGGTGATATTCAGCGCTAATCGCTCGGCGTCGGAGGACGCGGTGTCTTCGATGATCTGGTCGGCGGGGGCATCCGGCAGGCGGCCCCAGGCGCAGCGCAGCGCGATTGCGGCCACCCGCGCGAAGTAGCCCTCCGGGTTCGCGGCGTCCTCCACCTTGGCAACCGCGTAGCGCACGTCCGCCTCACCGGCGCCGGCGCCGTTCAGCACCGCCAAGAGCTTCCCGGCAATATGGAGCCCGGGATCGCCGCTCAGGGTGGTGAGCCCGCGATCGTGACCCACCTGCAGCCGCCACGGCTCATCCCGGTTGGGACGGATCAGTTCGCACTGATCGAGGTGACGGGCCCGTACGAGGGCGCGCGCGCCTCCCTCGGAGCGCAGCACCGCGAGCACCCGGTTCCCCCGTCCGTGGACCCGAATCCAGGTGGTCAGGTCGTAACCGGGCTGGATGCCGAGCACCCGGCGGCTGGCGGAATACATGGCCTGCTCCCCGGCTTCCATCCAAGCGCGGGCCAGGCGCAGCACCGGGTCCCGGCGCGAGCCCGGCAGCCACCGGCCGAGCAGCCGGCCGTAGCGCCAGGCCGCGATTTCGGGCTTAAGCGCAGGGCCGATCCGTACCAGGGCCAATCCTTCGGGGAGGTACGCCAGGCCGATGTTGTCGGTGGAGAACCGGAGGTGAGTGCGGGAAAAACGGCGCTCGCACTCTTCGATCGCCTCCCAGCGCTCGTCCAGTGGCGAGAGGTTCCAGCGGGTGCACGAGGGGCAGATGACCCAGAGCCGGCCCCGCTCCGCATCGAACGCCAGCCGCCGCCCGACCGGGAAGGTCGGCAGAACGGCGTTGGAGCCGAGGTCGGCGTCGCAGAAGAGGCAGGTGGTGTACATAGGGGCCCTATCCCTCCCACCGCTTGGCAACTTCAACATCCAGCGCCAGCTGATCGAGCACCCGCTGCACGATGAAATCCACCAGCTCCTCGACGCGGGTCGGCTGGTGATAAAACCCCGGTGCCGCGGGGATCACCACCGCGCCGGCTTCGGTCACCTGGACGAGATTGCGGAGGTGGATGAGGGAGAGCGGCGTCTCCCGGGGCACCAGGATGAGCTTGCGGCGCTCCTTCAGCGTCACGTCGGCGGCGCGCTCGACCAGCGAACGGCTGGATCCCTGGGCGATCGCCGATACCGTCCCCATCGAACAGGGGCAGATCACCATGCCGGCGGTCTTCTGCGACCCGGAGGCCGGCTTGGCACCGCGATCCTCGTCGGAAAAGCTCGTAATGCTGGGCCACCCGCCGCCGGTCGCTCGCTTGAGCTGGGCCGGCGTGCCGATGCCGCACTCCTGCTTGAGCAGCCGCCAGCCGTGGCTCGAGACGATGAGCCAGAGGGGCACCCGTTGCCGGTTGAGCACCTCCAGCAACCGCACGGCGTAGGGTGTCCCCGAAGCCCCGGTGATGGCCAGGACAATCGGCTTGGGGCTCACTGACCCCGCCGATTGGGGGTCGGGCTCTTGACCGGGTGTTTGGGCGGCGGCGGGGGCTTGGGGATGAACCGCGAGGGGGGCGGACCCCGCTTGATCGGCGGCCCGGGCGGCGGAGGTCTGGATGATTCGCGGCGAGGGGACATGGACTGGAATCTACCCGGCGTTACAGGATTCGGTCCACCAGGGCGAAGGCGAACACCGTCACGCTCATCACCCCGTTCATGGTGAAGAAGGCCGCATCCAGGCGGGACAGATCGCCCGGACGCACCAGCCGGTGCTCGTAGACCAGAATGGTAGCGGCCGCGAGCAGGCCGGCGAAATACCACCACCCGAAGCCGGCGCCCCAGCCGAACACCGCCAGAGCCGGAATGGTGACTCCATGGAGCGCCTTGGCGAGCAGGATGCTCCGCCGCTCGCCCAGGCGGACCACCGCGCTCCGGAGCCCCTCGCTCCGGTCGAACTGTTCGTCGGGCAGGGCGTAGAAGATGTCGAACCCCGCCACCCAGGTGGCCACGCCGAGCGCGATCACCACCAGCAACCACGCCGGCGCGCTCCACCGCCCCGCCACCGCCAGGTACCCTCCCACCGGCGCGATGGCGAGCGAGAGTCCCAGCCAGAGATGCGGCCACCAGGTGAACCGCTTGGAGAGGCTGTACGCCGTGACCCACACCAGCGCGAGCGGCGCCAGCGCCAGGCAGAGCGGATTGAGCAGCGCCGCCGAAGCGAGGAAGAGCGCCGCGGCCACCAGGACCGACGCCCATGCCTGGGCGAGGGTCAGGACCCCGCGGGGCAGCTCGCGGCCACTGGTGCGGGGATTCTTCGCGTCGTATTCCCGGTCGGCAATGCGATTGAAGCCCATTGCCACCCAGCGCGCGCCCGAGAAGGCCACCACCACCAGCCCGACGGTGCGCCAGGAAACCGGGAAATGGTAGGACGCCGCGAGCAGGCCGAGTAGCGCGAAGGGAAGCGCGAAGAGGGTGTGCGGAAGCTTGACGAAATTCACCAGCCGGACCAGGAGCGACCGGCCGGCATAGGTCTGGCCCTCGCGCATGACCAGCGGGCCGCTCACAGGCGGATCCCCAGCCTCGGCCACATGGCGTCCACCGCGGCCCGGGTGGCCCCGTCCATGGTGATGAGCTCGGGCCACTCCCGGGTAAATCCTTCCTCGGGCCACTTCCGGGTGGCGTCGATGCCCATCTTGCTCCCGTAGGTAAACGCCCGGCTCGAGTGATCCAGCACGTCCATCGGGCCCATGGTGAACCGCACGTCGCGCTCGGGATCGATGTTGTTGAGCGCCACCCACCACGCCTCATCGGGATTCTGCACGTTCACGTGTTTGTCCACCACCACCAGGACCTTGGCGAGCGACATCAACCCGGCTCCCCAGAGGGCGTTCATGACCTTGTAGGCCTGCCCCGGGTACTGCTTGTCGATCGACACGAAGACCAGGTTGTGAAAAATTCCCGGCGCCGGCATGTGATAGTCGACGATTTCCGGCACGGTGAGCTTGAGGAGCGGAAGAAAAATCCTCTCGGTGGCGTGTCCGAGATAGTAATCCTCCATCGGCGGCCGGCCCACCAGCGTGGCGGGATACACCGGAGCCTTCCGCATGGTCACCGCGGTCAGGTGAACCCGGGGGTAGTAGTCCGCCAGCGAGTAGAACCCGGTGTGATCGCCGAAGGGGCCCTCCAGCACCAGCTCTTCGGCCGGGTCGATGTAGCCCTCCAGCACGATTTCCGCCTCGGCCGGGACGTCGAGGTCGCAGGTTACCGCCTTGGCGAGCTCCACCGGGCGCTTGCGCAGGAATCCGGCGAACAGGAACTCATCGATCGTCGGAGGGAGCGGGGCGGAGCCGGAGTAGATACTGGCCGGATCACCGCCGATCGCGATGACCACCGGCATCTTCTCCTGCTTTTCCGCCATCTCCCGCCAGTGCGCGGCACCTACCTTGTGGCGTTGCCAGTGCATGGCGAGCTGGTTCCGGCCGATCACCTGGACCCGGTACATGCCCACGTTGCGAATGCCCCGGGAGGGATCCTCGGTGATCACCATGGGGAGGGTGATGTAGCGCCCGCCGTCCCCCGGCCAGGTCACCAGGAATGGAATCCGGCCCAGGTCGATCTGGTCGCCCTGGAGCACGATCTCCTGGCACGCGGGCCGGCCGCCCCGGGTCTTGGGAGGAAACTTGCCGAGCTCCACCAGCCTGGGCAGCAGCGCCAGCTTGCCGAGCAGCCCCTCGGGTACCTTGAGGTTGAGCATCTCGGAGATCCGCTCCCCGATTTCGTCGAGCCGCTCCACCCCGAGCGCCAGGCACATCCGCCGCATGGAGCCGAAGAGGTTGATGGCGACGGGCATGTCGCTCACGCTTCCGCTGTCCATCACCGGCTGCTCGAACAGGAGCGCGGGACCGCCGTCCTTGCTCTTCATGCAGCGGTCGGCAATCTCGGCGATTTCCAGCCGGGTCCGCACCGGCTCCCGGACCCGCACCAGCTCGCCGGCGGCGTCGATGGCGGAGATGAATTCCTGCAGGGTGTCGAGAGCCATGGCCAGGGAGTCAGAGTGTCGGGGCGTCAGGGTGCGGCCGGGCGGGGCTCATGCTCTCACCGCCACGTGTATCGCGCACACTCCACCCAGCAGCACATCGTAGCTCACTCCGCCGAATCCCGCATCTACCAGCCGGCTGGCGAGGGCATCCGGCTCCGGAAATGCCAGCACCGATGCTGGCAGCCAGGAGTAGGCGTCCCTATGTTTCGAGACGAATCGTCCGACCAGCGGGAGCAGGTGGCGAAAGTAGGCGAAGTACAGTCCGCGCATCGGTTGCCGGCGCGGAGTGGTGAATTCGAGAATCACGAGGCGGGCACCCGGCTTCAGCACCCGGGCCGCCTCGCGGAGGCCGGCATCGAGATCCATCAGGTTGCGTACGCCGAACCCCACGGTGGCACCCTCGAACGCCGCGGCCCCGAACGGCAGCGCGAGCGCGTCCGCGCTGCAGGGCACCGCGCGGTCCGACTTTCCCCGACCCCGCTCCAGCATGGCCTGGACGAAGTCCGCGGCAACGACGCGGCCACCGAACCCCCGCCGGTTGCCCAGCTCGGCGGAGAGGTCCATCGTCCCGGCACAGAGATCGAGGTAAGTCCCCCCCGGCACCCGTTCCCAGCCGAGCCGGTCCACCGCGAGCCGCCGCCAGCGGCGGTCGATGTTGAGGCTGAGGACATGATTGAGCAGGTCGTACCGCGGCGCGATCGCCGTGAAAATCCCCCGGACGTACGCCCGCTTCTCGGCTCCGCCGGTGATCGGTAACTCCCTATCTGTGGCGAACATAGCCGCCGAATGTACCCCGCCGGGAACCCGCCTGGCAAGCCGGACGCCGGCCCCCAGCTCCGGTGGCTGAGCCGCGCCCCGACCTTAAGGCGGAAACCGACCAGGTCGTCGTCACCCACGCCCGGAAGGGTGAGGAGGCGGCGTACCGGGAACTGGTGCGCCGCTACGAGCGCCCGGTCTTCTCGCTGATCTTCCGGATGGTACGGAATCGCGAGCTCGCCGAGGACCTGTCTCAGGAGACCTTCATCAAGGTCCTGAACGCGCTCGACAGCTACCGGCCCGAGTACAAGTTCTCCTCCTGGGTCTTCAAGATCGCCAACAACGCCGCCATCGATCATCTCCGCCGGCGCGAGCTCGACACGCTGTCGCTCGAAGGCTCCCCCCATGCCTCCACACCACAGATGGTGGAGGCCACCGCGCTGCAGATCGGGGAGCGCGGTGAGACCGCGCTCGAGGAAGTCGCCAACAAGGAGCTCGGCGGAGAGATCGAGCAGGCCATCGCGAAGCTCCGGCCCGAATACCGGACCTGCATTCTCCTGCGCCACGTCGAGGGCCGCGCCTACGAGGAGATCGCCGAGATCCTGGGACTTCCGCTCGGCACCGTGAAGACCTACATCCATCGGGCGCGCAACGAGCTTCGCATCGCGCTCGCTCACCTCAAACATGAAACCTGATCCCGAACGCCGCCGTATGGGGGAACGCTTATGACACGCTGGCCTGTGAATCACCTCACCGCTGATGATCTCGACGCGTTTCATTCTGCGTCGTTGACCGCGGATGCACGCGAACACATCGAGGAATGCGAGGAGTGCCGAACGATGGCGCTGCTCGATCGAAAGGTCCTCGACGCGCTGGCCGTGCTGCCGTCGTACGCCCCGCGGGCGGAGTTCGCGGAGCTGGTGCTGGCGCGGGTGCGCCGATCGGAGCCTGCGGTGGTTCGGCGGTGGGGCCGGCTGGCCCTCGCGGCCTCGGTGGTGGTGAGCCTCGGGGCCAGCATCGCCTGGTCGCTCTTCAATCGGAACTTCCTGCTTTCGCAAATCAACCTCGCAGCAGCGGAAACCGGCCGGACGTTTTGGCTCGGCGTGCGAGTGGTGGCTACGAACCTGACCGCGCAGCCGTGGTACTCTCCATTCCGCGAGTTCGCCGCCTCCCCCTGGCGGCTCGCGGCAGTGGTGAGTGGCTCCCTGGTCGTGTACGCCGTCGCCCTCGTCGCCTTGCGCAAGCTCCTGACCCCGCCCAGCCGGCCGGTTCCCAATGCGAACTGGTAATCGGGCCCTCGCACTCGGCGTAGCTCTGCTCGGGGCGCTCGCCGCCCGCGCTGAAGCGCGGGACCTCGGAGCCCGGATCGAATCGGCCCTCGATCATCTGCTCTACCAGCTGGACCAATCCCCCACCCCGCGAGCCATTCCTCCCGCCGGCCCCCAGGGTGCCACGGCGGACATCTCCCGTCTGGACGATCCGGTCCGGCTGGAGCAGCAGCTCCGGCAGCTGCTCCGCACCCCCGTGGCACAGCTGCATTTGACGGTGCCCAACGGGCAGGCGCGGCTGGGGGATTTTTCGGTGGGCTCCAACGAGTCCCTGACCGGCAACCTACTGATTCTCCGGGGAGACGCGGATCTGTTCGGCCGAGTCACCGGAAACGTCGTGGCGCTGGACGGAGACATCGTGCTGCACGGCGGAGCGCTGGTGTCGGGTGACGCGCTGGCGATCGGCGGGCGGATCCGCCACCGGGGGGGCGTAGTCGCCGGCGAGCAGCGCTCCTTGGGCGCCGCCCCGGTGGCGGCTGCGGCCCGGCCCGGGTTCGCCACCGGCGCGGCGACCAAACTCGCCGGACTCGCCGGCGTGCTGCTCACCCTCACCCTTCTGGGCTTCGGCCTGGTGCTCTTCGCGCGGCCGAATCTGGAGACGGTGTCGGACACCGTCTCTCACAGCGTGTTCCGCTCGTTTGTGACCGGGCTCCTGGCCCAGGTGCTCGCGGTACCGACCTTCGGGATGATGATCACGGGGCTGGTGCTGAGCGTGGTGGGTGTTCTGCTGGTGCCGTTCGTGCTCATCGTGTTCCCGCTGGTGGTGGTCACCGCCATCGTCGGTGGCTTCCTCGCGGTCCTCCATGCCATGGGCGAGACCCACACCCGCCGTCGCATGGCCTCGGGTGTGATGGTCGGCTCAGCCAACAGCTACCGCTACCTGCTGGTCGGGTTGGGCGGCCTCGGGCTGGTGTGGCTGGGGTGGATCGTGTTCGGATGGGTGCCGGTCGCGGGAACTCTGATTCTGCTCGCGGCGATCGTCGCCACCTGGCTCCTGGCCACGGTGGGGTTCGGCGCCGCGCTGCTTTCCCGCGCCGGGATCAAGCCCGCCTTTGCCGGACGCTATGTGCCGCCGGAAGCGCTCACCGACGAGTACCTCTGGGCCACGCCGCAATTCGGGGTGACCGCGGTCAAGCGGCCGGAGGGCGGCAAGGCGCCGCGCCCGCGCGGATGAAGCGACCCGCCATCGCCGCCGCGTTGGCTATCCTGGCCGGAGCAGGGCCCGCCGGCGCCCAGACCCTGCGCGATTTCGACTACGCCCGCCCGCTCCGGGGCGAACGCCAGTTGCGGGCGGTGATCGAGTTTGCCGCCGGACGGCTGGCAGTGGGGCCGGGTCCGAGCGATCGCCTCTACGGCCTGGCGCTCCGCTACGACGCCGAGCGGTTTCGCCCGGTGGGCAGCTATAACGCCGCCGCCGCGGAAGTCCGGCTCGGAGTGGAGGGAACCGGGAGCGGCGGCATCAGGATCAGCCGGCGGGACGCCCTTCCCCAGGTTGCGGTGGTGGTGTTTCCGGCGTCGGTCGATCTCTCGCTCGATGTGACGATGGGCGCCGCCGACGGTACGCTCGACCTCGGTGGGCTCCGGCTCTCCACGCTCGAGCTCAAGAGCGGGGCCAGCCGGACCACCGTCCACTTCGATCAGCCGAACGCCGGCAGCTGCCGTTCCGCGTCGGTCGCTTCGGGTGCGGGGGAGCTCACGGTCACCGGCGCGGGCAACAGCGGCTGCCGCGCCTGGCGATTCGAGGGTGGTGTGGGCGCGGTGACGATCGACCTCGGGGGCGCCTGGCCGGCCGATTCGCGGTTCACGCTGAACATGGCTCTAGGAGGGGTTACCCTCCAGGCGCCCCGGAGCCTCGGCCTTCGGGTGACGATGAACGGCTTCCTGGCGGGATTCGACGCGTCGGGCTTCAGCAAAGAGGGCAGTACGTACACTTCGGCCAACTACGCGACCGCAGCGCGGCGCATCGAGGTCGAGGTGAACTCGGCGCTGGGCGGGGTGAACGTAGTTTGGAAGTGAGGTTGTCCCGCTGAGGTAACACAACGACCGAAGGGGCCGATCTCAAATCGAGATCGGCCCCTTCGGTTGCATCGCGTCCTCTGCGTGTTAACTCAGGGCACGGTCACCGTGAGCGTGAGCGGCACGCCCGCATACCCCGCCATGGTGTAGCCCCAGACATAGAGGTTGTAGACGCCCGGCGCTGCCGCGGCACCCACCGTGAGGGTGAGCACCGAGCTGTTGCCGGTCGCCGGGTTGGGCCCGAAGGCAGCCGTCACTCCGGGCGGCAGGGTACCCTCCTCATCCCCAAGGTCGACATAGAGCGGCACGGGATCGGTGAAGTTGTTGCGGGCTACGATCACCGTCGTGCTCGGCATCGCGGCGCCCCGCACGATGCTGAGCGTGGGCGACGACAGCGTGAGGGTGAAGCCCGGCACCGTAGTCGTGAGCGTGAAGGTCGCGGTCGCCTCACTGACCCCGCTGCCGGTACCGTGGACCACGAGCGAGTACACGCCCGGCATCGTCGCGGCGTCCACGCCGATACCGACGAAGGCGGTGGTGACCGCGCCCGAAATCTGCCCGATGTACACCGTGGCCGTGACGCCGGACGGCGCGCCGCTGACCGTCACGGATACACTGCCGGTGAAGCCGCCGGCTCGCGTGAGGATCACCGTGAGCCAACTGCTGTTGCCCAGCCACACGGACGCGCTGCCCGAGGAGAGCCCAAGCGAAATGGATGGGGGGGCCGTGACGGTGAGCGTGAGCGGCGTGGTCAATACACCTTCTTGCTCCGGATCGGAAGCGTTCACCTGCAGGGGGTAGATACCCGGCGGCACCGCGGTGCCGACC
>JBGPVQ010000057.1:0-10705 GCA_041491785.1 Gemmatimonadota bacterium
AATCGGGGCGTTGCCGTGAGGGAAAACGTCACCCGTCCCTCGGTGCGCCGCTGGGCCAGAACCAGTTCTCCGTGCTCCAACAGATAGACCACCCGGACGTCGTCGCCCGCCGCCTCGAGGCGGATCGGGACCATCCCATCGATGAGTCGGAGCGCGCCCCCGAGCCGGCGAACCGCTTCGGGAAACTCGATCGGCACCGGATTCACCGCGGCCTTCGCCGCGGCCGAGCGCTCCGGCGCACCGGCCGCGACGATTTCGTCCAGCCGCGGCCGCCGCTCGCCCGCGCGCAAGGCGGCGAACCCAGGAGGGGCCGGTGGTGTGACGAGCGGCGCGGGCTTGGGCGCCGCAGTTGCGACCTCGGCAGGGGCCGCCGGAGCGGCTGGGGCGGCCCGCCCGAGGGCGCCCTCCGACTGGGCTGCAGCATCCGCTGCGACCCGCGCTTCCCGCTTCGGCTCTTCCTGTCTCGGCGCGGATTCCTTTCGGCCGTCCCGAGCGGCAGCGTTGGCCCGGCGCGGCTGCACCGGCTTGTCCCGCGCGGGCTGGCTGGCCAGAACCTTCGCCGCCGGAGGCGATGGGTCCGCGGCCTCCGCCGCGACGGCGGTTTGGGGCGATGCGACGGCGGTGGTATTGGTTGCCGGGGTGATGGTGCTGGTGTCGCTGCGAGATCCCCGCACCGCGTACCCGAGCCCGACCGCAAGAATAAGGGTGGCCGCCCAGGCGAAACGCCGCGGCCAATCTCGCGGGGCCCCGGACGAGAAACGAGCCGCGGGAGATCCGCTGGTTCGGACGGGCACCTCGAGCAGCTCCACCAGCCGGCCGGCCTCCGCCTGCATCCGGCTCTCCTCCTCGAGCCGCGCCCGGCAATCGGCGCAGGCCGCGAGGTGGGCCTGGATGGGTGGAAGCTCGGCGGATGGGATTTCGCCGTCGAGGAGAGCGTGAATCAGGCCTGCTTCAAGATGCGACATGCTGGGTTGCCTCCCCGGCCCGATAGGCCTCGACCAACCGGCGCCGCGCCCGCGAGAGTGTCGTGCCGACCGCCCCGGGCGCGAGGCCCAGCGTGGCCGCAATTTCATCGTAGCTGAATCCTTCCGCCTTCAGGAGCAGCGCCTCCCGGTCGCGCTCGGTGAGGCCCTCCAGCGCGCTGCGCACCCGCGCGATCCGCTCGCCCCGGTCCATCGCCTCATCCGGGGCCTCGGCCGCCTCGGGCTGCTCCGCCTTGTAGAGGACCAGGCGGCGGCCCTGGCGCGCCGCCCGGCGGCCCTCTTCACGCACCAGGTTGAGCGCCACCGCGAACAGCCACGGTCTCGGATTCCGGGGGGGCGCCACGACCGCGCGGGCAAACACCTCCTGAGCGATCTCCTCGGCGCGGTCGCGATCGCCCGTGCGCCGATAGAGCATCCGCACGAGCGATTCGTGATACTCCGCGAAGAGCCCCGCGATCAGGCCGGTCATCGACCCTCGAACTCCTGAAGGAATCGGGTGAGCGCGCCGGGCGCCCATTCGGTCATGCCCCCGTCGCTCACCTTGAGGCTGGCGCGCCGGCCGCCCAGCAGCAGCGGCGTACCGGCGGCGAGCGCCGCGGTGAGCGCGGGCCGCGCCTCGACCAGTGCGAACCAGGCGGAGCTGAACGGCGCGATCGTGGTCACCTTGAGGCTATCGGAGTGGCCGAGGTCCGTCCAGACACCATCCCGCAGAGCGAACACCCGTCCGCCGGCGCGCTTCATTTCGCGGCGTTCCTGCGCCCGCCCCGTCGCGGCCACTTCGGCCATCCGGAGCACGACCGCCTGATCGGCCGCCGCGAGTGTGGTGCTGCCGGACATTTTCGCGCTGGCGCGGGCGGCATCGAAGGCCTTGGCGCCGGTCATCTCGCGGGCCATGACGGCTCCACTGGGCATCGGTGCCGGCGCCGACGCCACGACGCCGGGCTCCTGAACGAGGTACGAGGTGTACTCGGTGAGGATCCCGTATCGGAGACCCAGGTCGCGGACCCGCGCGAGCAGCGCCGGGCTGGTGCCCTCGAGTCGAATCTGGCGGGTGAGTTCCCCGATCCGCCGCGCCGCCCAAAGCGGCGGGATGTAGTCGTTGCCCCGCTCGGTCCTCGAAAACTGCGCCGCCACGGTGAAGCGCTCCCGCCTCCCGTTGCGGGTTCCCTCGATCACCACCGGGCCGTTGCCCTCTCCGTGGTAGCGGGCGAGCACGATCAGCTCCTCCCCATAGAACAGATCAGGCAGCACGGCGGGCGCCGATTCCTCGAAATGTACCGGCGCGTCCACGATCCGCAGGTCCACCAGCGCGGGGCGCGAGAGCTTGCTCAACACGCCGCCCACGGCGTCGCTGACGTCGGCGCCCGGTGCAACGTAGGTGGCACTGCCCCGGCCCTCCACCGCGAGACGGTCCAGGAGGTAGGTGTTCACGTCGGTGCCGACGCCGACGGTGAAGATCCGGGCCCGGCCGATCCGCCCGGCGGCATCCGCGGCAATGCGGTCGGGTCCCTGTTCTCCGACCGACGGAAGGCCGTCCGTCAGGAGCAGAATCAGGGAGAGTCGCTCGCCGTCACCCCGTTCGGCCAGAGCAGCCTCGACCGCACCGGCAAGATTGGTCCCGCCGTTCGCGGCGAGCCCGTCCACGAACCGGCGCGCCTCCTGCAGCGCCTCGTCGGTGACCGGAGAGAATCCCTCCCGGAAGGCGTGGACCGCGTTGCTGAAGGCGATCAGGCGAAAGCGATCGCGGGCGCGAAGGGAGCCCAGCGCCTGACGCAGCGCCGCCTTGGCCTGGTCGAGCTTTTCGCCGCTCATCGAGCCGGATACGTCAACGACCAGCGTGAGGTCCCGGCCGGTGCCCGCGGCGTCATCCGCCGCCGCCGGCGGTGAGAGGAACAGCAGGGCGAATCCGTCCTCACCGGGTTCGGAGTGGGTCAAGACAGTGCCCCCGAGGAGCCCGTGCCGGAAGGGCAAGACGAGATCCACGTCCCCGCGCACCGGCGTCGCCACGCTGATTCGAAGGATGCCGTCCTGCCGGTCGTCAGAAATCTGGTGCGTCGGGGAGTACGGGGTCGCGAAATCCGCCTCCCGCCGGACCTCGACCGTCATGGTAACTGGAGTCTCTCCGCGATCCCCCGCGGCGTAGCGCAGGCGCAGGGCGTCACCGTCCCGGCCCAGCAGCTCGGTAAAGCGGAGGGTCACCATTCGAGTCTCTCCGGGCTGCACCGGAAAGACCTGTGCGCGGATCAGTCCGTGGCCCACGAGGGTGAGGAGCGCGGGATCCTTCAGTCGACGGACGATGCCCTCGTAGATCGTCCGGGCCTGATCGGCCGCCATCATCTCGCCCTTGAGTTCCCGTTCGCCCTGGAACAGCGAGAAATCGCTGAACACCGCTTCTCCCGGGAGCGGGTAGAAATAGGTGCCTTCCGCCACGACGGAGCCGGTATTCCGGAAGCGTTCCTGA
The DNA here is from genome assembly GCA_041491785.1 of Gemmatimonadota bacterium. Taxonomy (GTDB): domain Bacteria; phylum Gemmatimonadota; class Gemmatimonadetes; order Gemmatimonadales; family GWC2-71-9; genus JABFSM01. The sequence continues at coordinate 3,445 of JBGPVQ010000057.1, forward strand.
ACCTCGAACCGCGCCACCCGGCCCTCGACCACTGCCCGGACGCTGGAACCGACTCGTACCAGGGAGGCGGGGGGCCGGTTGGCGAGCGGTGGTCGCTCCAGGTCGATCCAGCCCTGGGCGGAAACGGAGACCAACGGAGCGGCAAGCAGCAGCAGGGCCAACGGGATGCGGCGCATCGGGTCCTCCCGGTCTTGGGGTTCGGCCGGGAGATGCGCCGGGTCCGCGAAGTTGCACAGGGGGGAATCGAAAGGGCCCGGCGGTATCCGCCGGGCCCCCCCGAAGGTTGCCAGCCGGACGCCGGCCTTAGGGCTGGAACGCTACCCGCGTCGGGACCAGGCGGTTCACCGTGGTCCCGTCGCCCACCTGCCCATATTCGTTGTCGCCCCAGCAGAGGGTGACGTTGAGGGTGGTGACGGCGCAGCTGTGGGCGTCGCCCGCGCTGACCGATTTGAACACGAAGGCGCTCACCACGAGGGTTGGCGCCAGATGATTGCCCGTAGTGCCGTCGCCTAGCTGGCCCTTGGCGTTGCTGCCCCAGCAATAGAGCGCGCCGGCGGTGGTGACCCCGCAGGTGTGCGCCTTACCGGCGGAGATGCTGCTGAAGACGAATCCGCCCGATACCACGACCGGAGCGTTGACCGGCACGGTGCTGCCGGTGCCCAGCTGGCCACTCGCATTGGCGCCCCAGCAATAGGCCACTCCGTTGTTGTCCAGCCCGCAGGTGTGGCTGTTGCCGGCACTGATCGACGTATACACCACGCCGCCGACGACCGCGCGGGGTGCAACGGCAACCGCGTTGCTGCCGTCACCCAGCTGCCCGCCGGCGTTGTTACCCCAGCACCAGGCGGCGGCGGTCATGTCGATGGCGCAGGTGTGGAGCCCCCCGGCGCTGATCGAGGCGAAGAGCAATCCGCCTTGCACCGTGGTCGGCAGATTGATCGAGAGACTGTCCGGCGGCACCACCGGTCCGCCGATGATTCCGAGCTCGCCGTCGGCGTTGGCGCCCCAGCAGAAGGCCCGCCCCGCGAGGTCGATGCTGCAGGAGTGCACCTGGCCCGCGGTGATGGTGCCGAAGGCCCGGGTGGCCACGACGGAGGTCGGCGCGTTCGCCGGGACGTTGGTACCGATGCCCAGGCGCCCGTCCACGTTCACGCCCCAGCAGTAGCCCACTCCCGCCAAGGTGAGCGCGCAGGTGTGGAAGCCCCCGCCGCTCAAGAGACCGAAGGTCAAATTGCCGGTCGTGCCGGTGGGCTGCGGAAGCGCGAAAACCGGGCCGCTCCCCTGCGGGGGCAATCCGATACCGAGCTGGCCGTCGCCGTTATATCCCCAGCAATAGGCGACGCCGCCCTGGGCCCGCCCGCAGCTGTGCCGGCTCCCGGCGTGTACGGCGAGGTAGGTGACATTGCCGCCGCCGGTGAACGTCTGGGTGAACCCGCCCCCGCTGGCGCCCACGCTCTTCGGACCGCCGGTGCTCCCGAGGGTCCAACGGGTTGCGGCCCGGCCGTTGGCGTCGGTGGCGCTGGTCGCCGGGCTCACCGTCCCTGCGCCGGCAGCCGGCGTCCAGGTTATGGTCACGCCGGCGATCGAATTGCCGAAGCGATCCACCAGGTGTACCCGCAGTGAATCGGGAAGGGCCGCACCGGGGGACCCCGTCTGGTTGTTGCCGGTGAGGATGGTCAACGCGTCCGCGGCGGCCGCGACTGCGGTGGCCGAGAAGCTCAAGAGGGCCACTCCGCTCGCAGTGGCCGAGACCGTCTGGGTCCCAGCGATGGTACCGAGGGTCCAGTGGGTGCTCGCAAGTCCCAGCGCATCGGTGACCGCGGTGCCAGCGGTCAGCGAGCCACCACCGGAGGCGACGAAGCTGACCACCACGCCGGCCTTCGGATTGTCGACCGCGTCGGTGGCCTTGACCGTCAGGTCCTGGGCCAGTGCCGTGCCGACGACCCCGCTCTGTCCGTCGCCGCTCGAGGCAGTGAGTTTGGCGGCTGGTGCGGAGGTGGCGGTCGCCGAGAACACCACTGGTGACGCGCCGCTTAGCGAGGCGCTCACCGTGTTCGGGCCCACCGAATTGCCAAGATGAAGCGTGACGGAGGCGAGGCCGTCGGCGCCGCTGACCGACTGCGAAGGCGAAACCGAGCCCCCACCGGCCGTGACCTGCCACGAAACCGTGACCCCGGCGACGGGCTGGCCCGCCTGGTCCTCGGCCAGTACGACCAGAGGCAGGGAAAGGGTGGTGCCGGTCGGCCCACTCTGACCGCTTCCGGAGACGAGGGCCAGGAAGGCGATCCGCGGTCCCGTAGTCGCGGAATCCTTTCCGCAACTCGCAATAATCATTGCGGCAAACACCGGGGCCAACGCGATCCACTGGCGGCCTGAACGACGCTGCATATCGGTCCTCCGGATGTCGGACTTTCCGCGGCCCGCGCTGGAGCCTCCTCGCGGGAACCGTTCGCCGCAAAGCGGCGAGGTACTGTGCTCTAAGTTATTACAGTCGAGTATGTTACCGTGTTCAGCCGAGTCTGGGGGACGGCAGAGCCGCTCTTCAAATGGCCCCGGGCCGAGACTCCGGCCGACCGTCGCGTTTCCAGCCGAACGCCGGGCAAACGGGCAAGTTCCGCGCCGAATGGGGGTTGGGCCCTTCCCAGGGGGGATATCCTTGGCCCATGCCGAACACCCACCGCCGGGCCGCGGTGAGCCTCCTCCTCGCCGCGGTGCTGTTCTCGACCGGCGGTGCTGCGATCAAGGCCGCCCACTTCACCGGGTGGCAGATCGCGAGCCTCCGTTCGGGGATCGCGGGGCTGACGCTGCTGGCACTGGTGCCAGGGGCTCGTCGGGGCTGGGGGTGGCGGCCCTTTGTCGTCGGCTCGGCCTACGCCGCCACCTGCGTCTGCTTCGTGCTCGCCAATCGGCTCACCACCAGCGCCAACGCGATCTTCCTCCAGGCGGCGAGCCCGCTCTATGTGATGCTGCTCGGGCCGGTCCTCCTCAAGGAGCCGATCGCACGGCGTGACCTGTTGTTCTTTCTGCCGATCGCGCTTGGACTCGCGCTCTTTCTCCTCGGTGATCAGCGCCCCGCAGTCACCGCGCCGGACCCGGCTGCCGGCAACCTGATCGCGATCGGCTCCGGCGTCACGTTCGCCTTTGCGCTGGTCGGGTTTCGCTGGCTGGGACGCGCGGGAGATCGGCTGGCGACGACCCCGGTGGCTGCCGCGGCGATGGGGAACTTCACCGCCTGCGCCGTTGCGCTGCCGATGGCGCTGCCGCTCAGTGGGCACTCTCCCGGTGACTGGGCGATCCTGATGTACCTCGGGGTCGTCCAGATCGGGCTGGCCTACGTGCTCTTCTCCCGGTCGATCACCCGGCTTCCGGCGCTGGAGGCCTCGGTTCTTCTGCTGCTGGAGCCGGTGATGAACCCGATCTGGACCTGGCTGGTTCATGGGGAGGTACCCGGTGGCGCGGCGCTGGCCGGTGGAGCGCTGGTTCTTGGTGCAACCCTGGGCCGCGCATGGTGGTCGGAGGGCCGTCCCGACTTGACCGAAACCTCGTCGCCACACTAGAATACGCGGCTTGCAGGACGGCGGGACGACACAACCGCATGGTGGTTGTAGCTCAATCGGTTAGAGCGCCGGACTGTGGCTCCGGAGGTTGCGGGTTCAAGTCCCGTCAGCCACCCTGGCAGTGAGCGGTGCGCCGTCCGCGGCGAGCCGGGTCGTGCTGGCGGGCGCAGGTGCCCGAGACGCCATAGGTCCGTAGCTCAATTGGTAGAGCACCGGTCTCCAAAACCGGGGGTTGGGGGTTCGATTCCCTCCGGGCCTGCTCGCGAGTATGCGGCGCTATCGTCTAGGGGCCCAGGACACAGCCCTCTCAAGGCTGGAACACGGGTTCGAATCCCGTTAGCGCTATGACCCCCGACGGGGCCCCATCGTCTAACGGTCAGGACACCACTCTTTCAAGGTGGTAATACGGGTTCGATTCCCGTTGGGGTCATCGGATCCGAATCGGAGCGGGAAGCAAAGGGCTGGGCGTCGTACGGACGCGACGGGTTCCGCCAGCGCCGCTAGCTCAATTGGCAGAGCAAGTGACTCTTAATCACTAGGTTGTAGGTTCGATTCCTACGCGGCGCATTGGTTGCAGTGACGCGACTCCGGTGCCGGCCGGGTCGCGTTTTTCGTTGGGGTCTCCGGCCGATCGTGAGCGGCACTTTCCGTGACTCGATGAGGACGCGATGCCTTACGCAGGGTTCTGATCATGGCGATCCTGGTCACCGGAGGGGCCGGATACATCGGGAGCCACGCCTGCCTGGAGCTGCTCCGCGCCGGCGTTGAGGTGGTCGCGGTGGACAACCTGAGCAACAGCCATGAGGAGTCGCTCCGCCGGGTGCGCGAGCTCGCCGGGAGGGACCTGCTCTTCCACCAAGCGGACCTCCGCGACGCCGCCGCGGTCGAGCGCATTTTCGCCCCGGGCGGGATCGAGGCGGTGCTGCATTTCGCGGGGCTCAAGGCGGTGGGGGAGTCGGTCGAAAAGCCGCTGCTCTACTGGGACAACAACATCGGCGGCACCGTGGTCCTGCTCGAGGCAATGGTCCGCCACGCCGTCAAGACGCTGGTCTTCAGCTCGTCCTGCACCGTGTACGGCGATCCCGCGTCGGTGCCGATTCGCGAGGACTTCCCCCTGAGCGCGGTGAATCCCTACGGGATGACGAAGCTCACCATCGAGCGCATCCTGCACGATGTCCATCGGGCCGATCCGGCATGGGACATCGCCCTGCTCCGTTATTTCAACCCGGTGGGTGCGGATCCGAGCGGCAGGATCGGCGAGGATCCCAACGGCATTCCCAACAATCTCGTGCCGTTCGTCACGCAGGTCGCGGTCGGCAAGAGGAAGATGCTCTCGATCTACGGGAACGACTATCCGACTCGTGACGGGAGCGGCGTCCGGGACTTCATCCACGTGGTCGATCTGGTCATCGGGCATCTGCGGGCGCTGGAAAAGCTGCGCACCCACCCCGGACTGGTGACCTACAACCTCGGCACCGGCAAGGCCTGCTCGGTCCTGGAGATGGTGCGAGCCTTCGAGCGGATCACCGGACGCTCGATTCCTTTCCGGGTCATCGCGCGCCGCCCGGGAGACGTAGCCGAGGCGTGGGCCGATCCCACGCGAGCACAGGAGGAACTCGGCTGGGTGGCGACTCGCGGTCTCGACGAAATGTGCGCCGACTCGTGGCGCTGGCAGGTGATGAATCCGGACGGGTACGGGGCAACCGGCGCCGGCTAGCGAGTGGTGGCGCCCTCCAGAAGCGCGGTGAGCCTCGGCCACGCTGCTTGGATATCCTCGAGGGACACGGCTCCCACCGAAAGGCGGAACCAACCGGTCTCATCCGGCAGTCCGAAGGCCTGAAACGGCACCGCCGCGAGCCCGGCCCGGTCGAGCAGGAGTTTTCGGATCGCCTCGTTGTCCCTGACCGTCGCCCCGCCCACGACCCGGCCCACGAGATCGCACCGGAGCGCAAGGTAGATGGCGCCCTGCGGCCGGACGAAATCCACCGGGTGGCCGGCGTCCCGAAGTCGGGCGAATCCGGCGGTGAGCGCCTCGAATCTGGAGGTCAGCGCCCGGTCCATCGCAGCGCGGAACTCGGCGATCGCAGCCTCGTCACGCAGGAAAACAGCGGTGGCTACCTGTTCCGGCCGAGGCGCCCAGGCACCGACGTGGCCGAGAAAATCCTTCATCCGGGCGATGAGGGCGGGGGCACCGGTGGCCCACCCGACCCTCAGTCCGGTTGCTGCGAACGCCTTCGAGATCCCGTCGACCGCCACGGTCCAAGGCGCCACCTCGGGCACCAGCGCCAGCGGATGGGCGTGGGGCGCTCCGCCAAAAACCAGCGATCCATACATCAGATCGTGCAGGAGGAACAGCGGCCGACGGCCGGCCTGGCCGCGCCGTGCGTTCTCCTCAGCCACGGCCTCGAGGATCGGGCGGAGGGTTTCCGGGTCGAGGATCGTGCCGGTCGGATTGCCGGGAGAGCAGAGGCAGAGGAGGGTGGCGTCCCCGAGATGGGGCGCCAGCTCGTGCACTGTCGGCTGGAATCCGTTTTCCGGGCGGGCCGGAATCGCGATCGAGCGCGCACCGACCAGGTAAGTGTAGTAGTCGTTGTTCCAGCTCGGGACCGAGTAGAGAATGCTGTCACCGGGATCGGCGATGCAGCGGAAGGCGGCATAGATCGCGGGGCGACCGCCGCAGGTGATCAGCACCGAGGCCGGCGGGTAGGACACCCCGTGCTCCCGCGCGATGTACTCGGCGACCGCCTGCCGCAGGGCCGGGATACCATCCGACGGGGGATAGTTGGTTTCCCCGGCGTCGTAGGCCCGGTTGATCAGCGCAAGCAGTTGCCGGGGAATCGGGAACTGGCGAGGGTCGAAATCGCCTACGGTCAGATTGCAGAGTGGGCGGCCGGAGGCGGCCAATGCCCGTACGTCGGCGGCGATGCGGAGGATCTCCGACCCGCGAAGACTCCGGGCCATGGCGGAAAGAGAGGCGTCCAGCGCCGACTGGTCGCCGAGGTCCACGATCCCCGGCGGAACGGTGGCCGTCATCCCGTAAAGGTAGCGGCCTTCATTTGTTTGGGTACCTTTGAGGTCGGACCGTAGGACCTGAGCAGCAAAGCGGAGGAGCCGTGCGCATTCTGGTGGTCGAGGACGACGAACGGACGGTCAGCTTCCTCCAGCAGAGTCTGGAGGAGGACGGGCACATGGTCGACCTGGCCCGGGATGGCACCACGGCGCTGGAGGAGGCACGCCGCAAGCCGCCGCCCGATCTCATCGTGCTGGACATCCAGATCCCCGAGCCCAACGGGCTCGCGGTGTGTGCTACGCTTCGGCAGGAAGGCGTTCCGAGTCCCATCCTCATCCTGACCGGGCGGGATACCCCTCAGGACGTGGCCATCGGGCTGGACGCCGGGGCCGATGATTACCTGGTGAAGCCCTTCGCCCTGGTCGAGCTGCTGGCGCGAGTGCGGGCGTTGACCCGGCGCCAGGGAGGCGGAGTGCAGGGGGTTCTCTCGGCGGGGTCCCTCGAGCTCGACCGGCTCAAGCGGACCGTCCGCCGGAACGACCGGGTCATTCCGCTCGCCCCGCGGCAATTCCGCTTGCTGGAGTACCTCATGCTGCATTCGGGGCGGGCGGTGAGCCGCTCGGAGCTGTTGCGCGAGGTGTGGAATCTGACCTTTGACCCAGAGTCCAACCTCGTGGACGCCCACATCTCCACG
>JBGPVQ010000058.1:0-10650 GCA_041491785.1 Gemmatimonadota bacterium
TGAGAAACTCAGGATGAAGTCGCATACTCCTGCCGGAGGCAGTCGGATAAGCGGGCCACACCATCCGGGAAACTTACATGGGGAGCGAAACCGGGGATACGGCCGCACCGGACGGGGGGTTCGAGATCGGGGCGTCGGTCGGCCCGGGGCTGGGCCGCCGCGGGTGGGCCGGCGGCTGCGGGCCGGTCCGCGACGGCGTACCCCGTCACGCCGCCAGGATGGCGCGGAAGTAGGCGATGGTGCGCTCGAGCCCCTCCCGGAGCGGCACGGCCGGCTCCCAGCCGAGCACGCTCCGGGCGACGGTGATGTCCGGCTGCCGAACCTTGGGGTCGTCGGTGGGCAGCGACTGGACCACGATAGGCGCGTCGCTGCCGGTCATGCTCTTCACCGTCTCCGCGAGCTGCCGAACCGTGTATTCGATCGGATTGCCGATGTTGGTCGGCTCGTGCCGGCTGCTCAGGAAAAGCCGGTAGATCCCCTCGATCAGGTCCGACACATAGCAGAAGGAGCGGGTCTGAGTCCCGTCCCCGTAGATGGTGATCGGCTCGCCGCGAAGCGCTTGAACGATGAAGTTCGAAACCACTCGCCCATCCCGGGGCCGCATGCGGGGGCCGTAGGTGTTGAAGATGCGCACGATCCGGGTGTCGAGGCCGTGGTAGCGGTGGTACGCCATCGTGATGGCCTCGGCGAACCGCTTTGCTTCGTCGTACACGCCCCGCGGTCCCACCGGATTGACGTGGCCCCAATAACTCTCGGGCTGCGGGTGAACCTGCGGGTCTCCGTAGACTTCGGAGGTCGAGGCAAGAAAAAAACGGGCGGCCTTTACCTTGGCCAGGCCCAGGCAGTTGTGGGTGCCCAGGGAGCCGACCTTGAGCGTCTGGATCGGCAACTCGAGATAGTCGATGGGGCTGGCCGGCGAGGCGAAGTGCATGACGCCGTCGAGCGGCCCGTCCACCTTGATGTACTGCGAGACGTCGTGGCGGACGAATTCGAACTTCGAATTAGCGGCGAGATGGGCGAGGTTTTTCTCCGAGCCGGTGATGAGATTGTCCATGCCGATGACCGTGTGGCCTTCGGCCAGCAGGCGGTCGGTGAGATGAGAGCCGAGGAAGCCGGCCGCCCCGGTCACCAGCACTCTCACGGGCGCCTCCTTCCGATGCCGTGGTACTCGAACCCCAGCCGCTGCATCCGATCGGGGTCGTACAGATTCCGCCCGTCGATCACCAGCGGCTCGCGCAGGAGCCCGCGCATCCGGTCGAAGTCGGGAGTCCGGTAGACCAGCCACTCGGTCACGATCACCAGGGCATCGGCGCCGGCGACGGCGTCGTAGGGATCGCGGGCATAGTAGAGCCGGTCCCCGTACAGGATCCGCGCCGTTTCCATGGCTTTGGGGTCGTGCACCCGCGCCGCCCCCTCGGCGTCGAGAATCGCCTCGAGGAGGGTCAATGCGGGACTCTCCCGCATGTCGTCGGTTTCCGCCTTGAAGGAAAGCCCCCACACCGCGATCTGGCGGCCCCGGAGGCTCGGCCCCAGCCGGGCGGCGAGCTTGTCGAAAAGCACCCGCTTCTGGCGGTCATTCACCGCCTCGACCGCCTCCAGCAGGGACGGCTCCATCCCCATTTCGTTGGCGGTCCGGATCAGCGCCTTGACGTCCTTGGGGAAACAGGAGCCCCCGTACCCCGGCCCCGGGAACAGGAACGCGTTGCCGATCCGCCGATCGGTGCCGATGCCTTTCCGGACCATGGAAACGTCCGCGCCCACCCGCTCGCACAGGTCCGCGATCTGATTCATGAAGGAAATGCGCGTGGCCAGCATGGCGTTGGCGGCGTACTTGGTCACCTCGGCCGATGGGATGTCCATGAAAAGGATCGGATTTCCGGTACGCACGAATGGGGCGTACAACTCCGCCATCACATCGCGCGCTTCCTCACTGTCCACGCCGAGCACGACCCGATCGGGCTTCATGAAGTCCTCGATCGCTGCGCCCTCCTTGAGGAATTCGGGATTGGAGCAGACATCGAAGGGGGTACGGGTCTCCGCGCGGATCGCGGCACGGACCCGCTCGGCGGTGCCGACCGGGACGGTGGACTTGGTGACCACCACCTTCCGCTCGTTCATGTGCTGCCCGATGCTGCCGGCCACCGCAAGGACGTGCTGCAGATCGGCGGAGCCGTCCTCGCCCGGCGGCGTGCCCACGGCGATGAAGACCACCCGGCCGTGCTCGACCGCCCCGCCGATGTCGGTGGTGAACCGGAGCCGCCCCTCCTCCTGATTGCGGCGCACCATGGCCTCGAGGCCCGGCTCGTAGATCGGCAGGTCGCTGGCGGAGAGCCGAGCGATCTTGCGGGCGTCGACATCGGCGCAGAGAACGTCGTTGCCGGTTTCGGCCAGGCACGCCCCCGCGACCAACCCCACGTATCCACTGCCGATGATCGCGACCTTCACTTCGCTGCCCTGCGCCGGAGCGCGTTACGGGTGTCCACGATGCAGCGCGCCTCGCGCCGCACCATCTCGTAATCCAGGGAGCTGTGGTCGGTCACGACCATCACACAGTCGGCCGCCTTGAGGGCGCCCGGGGTGAGGGCGACCGACGCGAAGGTGTGGCCAGCCTCTTCGAACGTCGGCACGTAGGGATCGTGGTAAGACACCTTGGCTCCCTGCTGCTCGAGCAGGCGGATGATGTCGAGCGCGGGGCTTTCGCGCAGGTCTTCGATATCCTTCTTGTACGCGACGCCGAGGATCAGCACCGAGGAGCCGCGGACCGCCTTCCCGGACTGGTTGAGCGCGTCACCCACCTTCCGCACCCAGAAGACCGGCATCTCGGTGTTGAGCTCACCGGCCAGATCGATGAAGCGAGTCTTGTAGTTGAGGCCGCGCATCTTCCAGGCGAGGTAATGCGGGTCGATCGGGATGCAGTGGCCTCCGAGCCCGGGACCGGGCAGGAATTTCATGAAGCCGAACGGCTTGGTGGCGGCCGCTTCGATCACCTCCCAGACATCCACGCCCAGCTTGTCGCAGACGATCGCCATTTCGTTGACCAGGCCGATGTTCACGCTGCGATAGGTGTTCTCCAGCAGCTTCACCAGCTCCGCCGCTTCGGTGGTCGAGACCGGAACCAGCACGTCGATCGCCGGCTGGTAGAGCGCGCACACGACCCGGCGGCAATCGTCGGTGATGCCCCCGACCACCTTGGGCGTGTTCTTGGTCTGGTAGACCGGGTTCCCCGGGTCGACCCGTTCGGGGCTGAAGGCGAGGAAGAAATCCTTCCCGACCGTCAGGCCGGTCGACTCGAGCGCGGGCAGCATGATCTCCCGCGTCGTCCCCGGGTAGGTCGTGCTCTCCAGGACGATGGCCTGTCCGGGCCGGAGCACCTTCTTGATCGTCTCCGTCGCGGCCACGATGTAGCTCACGTCCGGGTCCTTGAACTTGGACAGCGGCGTGGGAACGCAAATGGAGATCGCGTCGGCCTCGCGCAGCCGACTGCCATCGGTGGTGGCGGTGAACCGGCCGGTCTTGATGACCTCCGCCAGCTGGGCGTCGGAGATGTCCTTGACATGGGAGTGGCCGGCGTTGAGGCCATCCACCACCCGCGGGATCACGTCGAAGCCGAGAACTCGGTAGCCCGCGTGCACCAGCTCGACCGCGAGCGGCAGGCCGACGTAGCCCAGTCCAATGACCCCGAAGATGATGTCGCGGGACTCCGCTTTCTTGATGAGATCGTTCGCCACCGACATCAGCGCATTCTCCCGGTATCAGCCGTAGAACTCGGTCACCGCTCGGACCACCGCGTCCTGCTGGGCGGGGGACAGCTCCGGGTACACCGGTAGCGAGATCACCTCCGCCGTCGCCGCTTCGCTCGCCGGAAGACTTCCCGCGCGATATCCCAGGTCCGCGAAGCAGGGTTGAAGGTGCAGGGCGAGCGGGTAGTACACTGCACATCCGATGCCGCGCGACCTGAGGTGTTCCATCAGGGCGTCCCGCCGGGGAACCCTCAGAGTGTACTGATGAAAGATGGGCTCGTTCACGGGATCCACCACGGGGGTCTTCACCGCACCAAGCCCGCGGAACATCACGCCGTATTGCTCCGCCTTTTCCCGACGAGCCGCACTCCAACCCTGGAGAAACGGAACCTTGGCCAGGAGGACCGCGGCCTGCAGCGAGTCGAGACGGCTGTTGGTCCCCACTTCATCGTGATAGTACTGCCGGGATCCTCCGTGCAACCGGAGCCGGGCGAGTCGCGCGGCGAGGGCGTCATCCTGGGTGAGCATCATCCCGCCATCGCCCCAGCCCCCCAGGTTCTTGCTGGGGAAGAATGAGAGCGTGCCCACCCACCCCGTCTCACCCGCCAGACGCCAGGTGCCGGCCATCTTGCGCCGCGCCCCGATGGCCTGGGCCGCATCTTCGATGACCGGCACTCCGTGGCGTGCGGCCGTGGCGAGGATCTTCTCCATCGCGGCCATCTGACCGAACAGGTGCACCACCACGATGGCTCGCGTGCGGGGAGTGATGGCTGCTTCGATCGCCGCGGGTGACACGTTGAACGTGTCGGGCTCGATGTCGACGAACACCGGTCTCCCGCCGGCGTGGTGGATCATCCCCGCCGTCGCGAAGAACGTGAAGGAGGGGCAGATGACTTCGTCGCCGGGCTTGAGATCGAGGGCCTTCAGCGGAAGCAGGAGCGCGTCGGTCCCACTGGCACACCCGACCGCGTGGCGAACATGGGAGAGCGCGGCCACCGCCGCCTCGAGCGCCGGCACCTCCGGCCCCATGATGAACTGCTGGCGCTCAATGACCGACAGTACCGCCGGCATCACCGCATCGCGGATGGCGGTGTGCTGCGCCTTGAGATCGAGCAGCGGAACGTTCACTCTACCACCTCGGGGCCCCAGGGCCCGAAAAGCAGCGCGCCCGACCGGTCGAAGCTCCGGGAAACGGGCGGCCTCGGAGTTGCAAGTTGCTACAGCAGCGAAACTTAGCTGGCCTCAGCGGCTCGGGTCAACCGCGATGAGCCCACTGGCCTCCTCCCGATACCGCGAGCCGCAGGCCGAGCAGGCGGCGGTGCCCTCCCGAATCTCGAGGCGGACGCCGCACCGGCACACCCACCCTACCCTCCGGGCCGGCACCCCGACCATCAAGCCGAACGGCGGGACATCGCCCCGGACCACCGCCCCGGCGCCGATGAAGGCGTACTCGCCGATGGTCCCGCCGCAGACGATGGTGGCATTGGCGCCGATCGAGGCGCCCCGCTTCACCAGCGTCGTGAGGTACTCCGACTTTCTCGGCACGTGGCTGCGGGGGTTGATCACGTTGGTGAACACGCAGCTGGGGCCGCAGAACACATCGTCCTCCAGCACCACCCCCTGGTAAATGGACACGTTGTTCTGGACCTTCACGTTGTTGCCCAGCCGGGTACCGGGCATGACCACGACGTTCTGGCCCAAGTTGCAGCGCTGTCCGATTACGGCGCCCGGCATCACGTGGCAGAAGTGCCAGATCTTGGTGCCGGCCCCGATCACCGCGCCTTCGTCGATGTACGCGGACTCGTGAGCAAAGAAATCAGCCATGGATGATCTTCACTTCCGTCTGGAGCGTGATCCCGAATCGCTCCCGCACCGCGTCACGGGCGGCGTCGATCAGCGCCCGCACGTCGGCGGCGATCGCGCTTCCGACATTCACGAAGTAGTTGGCGTGCATCGGCGAGACCTCGGCTCCCCCTACCCGGAACCCCTTGAGGCCGGCCGCCTCGATGAGGCTCCCGGCGGTCCAGGCCCGCGTCCACCCCGGGGGCGCGGGCGGATCGGGGTTCTTGAAGACGCTCCCGCAACAGGGCTGGTTAAACGGAGTCCCCCGTTGCCGCCAGGCAATCAGCCGCTGCACCTCGGCCTCGAGCTCCTCCCGCGGGCCCGGCAGGAGGCGGACTTCCGCCTCCACCACCAGAATGTCATCGAGTCCACTGCGGCGGTAACTGAACGGGATCTCGGCGCGGGGAATCACCCGGGAATTTCCCGACCGGTCCAGTGCGGTGACGGCCACCGTCACGTCGGCCCACTGCCCGCCGTGGCAGCCGGCGTTCATGTACACCCCGCCGCCGACCGTTCCCGGCACGCCGACCATCATATGCAGCCCGCCCCACCCCTGCTCGGCGGTTTTCCGGGCGGCCAGCGGTGCCGGAAGGCCGGCACCAAACCACCAGCGCTCCCCTTCGCTCCGGATGCTGTCGAGACCCTTGCCCAGCCGGATCACCAGGGCCTCGATACCCTCATCCGGAAAGAGAATGTTCGACCCCAGCCCGAGGGGGAAGACCGGCACTCCGGCCCGGTGAGCGTGACGCAGTGCGACGGCGACGTCCTCCGGGTTCGCGGGATGCAGGACGGTGGCCGGGCCGCCGATGCGGTAGGTGGAGTACCGCGCCAGCGGTGCGGCCGCCTTGACCTTTCCCCGTACGGCCTGGGCCAGCTCCGCCGCGAAGCGGGGGTCGCGCGCGGTCATGCCGTGGCGTCAGCCATCGGGCTCCGGGCAAGTGCGTGCCACTCCTGGAGCGAGCGCACCTCACCGACCCGGCTGCGCAGCGCGATGATCGCGTCGCACGCCGCGTTCGCGGCCGACATCGTCGTGGTGTACGGCACCCGATGCTGCAACGCGGCCTGTCGCAAAATGTAGTCGTCCTGCTGGGTGAGCTTGCCCAGCGGAGTATTGATGAGCAGCTGCACCTCACCGGACAGCAGCAGGTCCACCACGTTGGGCCGGCCTTCGTGGACCTTACGGACGCCCTCGGTCGGGATGCCGCGCTGTCGGAGGTAGCGCGCCGTACCCTCGGTCGCCAGGATCCGGAAGCCGAGCTCCTGGAATCGCCGCGCGATCGGGGTCACCGTGGGCTTGTCATGATCGTTGACGGTCACGAACACCGCGCCGCTCTCCGGCAGCGACCCGTCGGCGCTGGCCTGGGCCTTGGCGAAGGCCATCCCGAACGAATCGGCGATGCCCATCACCTCCCCGGTCGAGCGCATTTCCGGCCCGAGGATCAAGTCGACCCCGGGAAGCTTGTTGAAGGGAAACACCGCCTCCTTGACCGCGACGTACGGCTGCATGGCGTCGTCGGCCAGTCCGAGGTCGTCGAGGCTCTTGCCGGACATGACCGCGGCGGCGAGCGAGGCGAGCGGGACGCCCGTGGTCTTGGAGACGAACGGCACGGTGCGCGAGGCCCGCGGGTTGACCTCCAGCACGTACACCACGCCGTGTTTGATTGCGTACTGCACGTTGAGCAGGCCCACCACACCGATCCGTTCCGCGAAGGCGCGGGTGTAGCGGCGCATCTCGTCGACCTGGGCTTCGGTGATGAGATAGGGCGGGAGGACGCAGGCCGAATCTCCCGAGTGGATCCCGGCATCCTCGATGTGCTGCATCACCCCCCCGATGACGCAGCGGTGGCCGTCGGCGATGGCGTCCACGTCGGCCTCGAACGCGTCTTCGAGGAAGTGATCGATCAGTACGGGATGGCCCGGGGCCACCCGCTCCGCCTTGGCGAAGAACTCCTTCATCGTATCGGCGTCGTAGACGATCTGCATCGCCCGGCCGCCGAGGACGTAGCTGGGCCGGAGGAGCACGGGGTAGCCGATCTTCTCCGCCTCGCGCACCGCTTCCGCGAGCGTCATTGCGGTTCCGTTGGGCGGCTGGGCAATCCCCAACTCCCGGACGATGGCTTCGAACCGGCCCCGGTCCTCGGCAGCGTCGATCGCATCGGGCGGCGTACCCAGAATAGGGACCCCTTCGGCTTCGAGCCCCCGGGCCAGGCGGAGCGGCGTCTGCCCGCCGAACTGCACCACCACGCCGAGCGGCCGCTCCAGCTCGGCGATCTCCAGCACGTCCTCGAGGGTGAGGGGTTCGAAGTACAGCGCGTCGCTGATGTCGAAGTCGGTGGAGACGGTTTCCGGATTCGAGTTCACCATGACGGTCCGGAATCCCAGCTCCCGGAAGGCGAGCGCCGCGCGCACGCAGCAGTAGTCGAACTCCACCCCCTGCCCGATCCGATTGGGCCCGCTGCCCAGAATCATGACCGTCTTGTTTCCCTGGGGGCCGATCTCGTTCTCCTCGTCGTAGGACGAATACAGATACGGAGTGACCGAAGGGAACTCGCCGGCGCAGGTGTCCACCATCTTGTAGGCCGGCCGGATGCCGAGGGTGTGGCGGCGGTCGCGCATCTCCTTCTCCGACGACCCCGACAGATCCGCCAGCTGCCGATCGGAGAATCCCATCCGCTTCATCCGTCTTAGCGCAGCTCGCTCGGCGGGCTCCGTCGTCGCACCGTCCAGCCGGCCCGCCACCCACTCCAGCTCCGCCTCCACCAGCTCGCGCATCTGGTGCACGAACCAGGGATCGATGCCCGAGCGCTCGGAAATCCGCTCGACCTCGACCCCGGCCTGGAGCGCTCGCTTGACCTGAAAGAGCCGCTCTGGCGTAGGAGTGCCGATCGCGGCAAGGAGCCCTTCGCGCGAGGTGTCGGTCAGACGATCGTCCGCCATCGTCTCCCCCACCGTCCATCCCGGCCGCCCGATCTCGAGCCCCCGGAAGCCCTTCTGCAGCGCCTCCTTGAAGGTCCGGCCGATGGCCATTACCTCGCCCACCGACTTCATCTGGGTGGTGAGCCGGGGATCGGCGGTGGGGAATTTCTCGAAGGCAAAGCGGGGAATTTTCACCACCACGTAGTCCAGCACCGGCTCGAAGGAGGCGGGCGTCGTCTTGGTGATGTCGTTGGGCAGCTCGTCGAGGCGGTACCCCACCGCCAGTTTGGTCCCGATCCGCGCGATGGGGAACCCGGTGGCCTTCGAGGCCAGCGCCGAGGAGCGGGACACCCTCGGATTCATCTCGATGACCAGCTGCTCGCCGGTGCTCGGATTCACCGCGAACTGCACGTTGCAGCCGCCGGCTTCGACGCCGACCTCCCGGATGATCTTGCAGGCGGAATCGCGCATGACCTGGTATTCGCGATCGGAGAGGGTCATGGCGGGAGCGACCGTGATCGAGTCTCCGGTGTGCACTCCCATCGGATCCAGATTCTCGATCGAGCAGACGATCACCACGTTGTCGGCACCGTCCCGCATCACCTCGAGCTCGAATTCCTTCCAGCCCATGATGCTCCGCTCGACCAGCACCGAGCCTACCGGGGAGAGCTCCAGTCCCTTGCGCAGCAGCGTTTCGAATTCGTCGCGATTGTAGGCGACTCCGCCGCCGGTGCCCCCCAACGTGTAGGAGGGGCGGAGGATCGCGGGGTACCCGGTGCCCTCCACCGCGGCCAGTCCGTCCTCGACCGATCGGACCGCCACCCCGGGGGGCGTGGCCAACCCGATCCGCCGCATCGCGTCGGCGAACTCCTGGCGGTCCTCGGCAATGCGGATGGCCCGCTCGTTGGCGCCGATGAGCTCGACCCCGTACCGGGCCAGCGCACCACTCCGGCTGAGCGCCATCGCCACGTTGAGGGCGGTCTGCCCGCCCATCGTGGGGAGCAGGGCATCGGGCCGCTCGCGGGCGATGATCTTCTCCACCCACTCCGGGGTGATCGGCTCGATGTAGGTCCGGTCCGCCATCTCGGGATCGGTCATGATCGTGGCGGGATTCGAATTCACCAGGATGACGCGGAATCCCTCCTCCCGGAGCGCGCGCGCCGCTTGAGTGCCCGAATAGTCGAACTCCGCCCCCTGGCCGATAACGATCGGCCCGGAGCCGATCAGCAGGATGGACGAGAGATCAGTCCGCTTGGGCATCGAGGAGATCCTGGAGCGTCTGGTCGAAAGGTATCCGCGGCGCCCACCCGGTTGCCGCGCGCAACTTCCCGGCATCCCCCACCAGATGCCGGATGTCGGCTCGGCGCACCAGCGCCGGATCGTGCTCGGGCACGACTCGCCATCCCGCCAGCCGCTGCAGCCGGTCCAGGATGTCGAGGAGCGTGCGTCCCTCACCGCTGGCGATGTCGTACACCTCACCGACCGCGCCCCGCTCCAGGAGGGCGAGGTACGCCGCCGTGACGTCGCGGACATCCAGAAAATCCCGCACCGCTTCCAGATTCCCGGTCTTGATGACCGGCGCCCCGATCCGTTTCGCGATCCGAATCCGGCCCGCCAGCGCAGGAACCACGAAGCGACTGTCCTGCCCCGGACCGGTATGCGGAAACGGCCGGGCCACGATGACCCGGAGTCCGGTCCGGCGCGCCACGTCCATCGCGGCCACCTCCGCCCCCAGCTTGCTCGCCGCGTACGCCGAGCAGGGGAGCGTCGGATCGCTCTCCCGCCGCGGCACCCCCGACCCCATCCCGTAGACCTCGCCGGTCGACACCAGCAGGAAGAGCGGATTGCTCTTGCCCAGCGCGGCCCGGGCACCCAGAACCTCCGCCAGGCGCGCGGACCCCGCGGCGTTCACCACCCACGCGCCCCCTGGATCTACTTGCGCCTCGGAGCCCGACGAGAGCCCGGCGAGGTGTACGACCGCATCCCAGTCTCCCTCGGCCGCTGTCTCCACCGAGTCGCGGGACTCCAGCTCCAGCGCCCGCCAGGAAACCGCCAAACGCTCCGATTCACCGAGGAACCCGGCCGGGCCACCTCCGGTCCGGTAGGTCCCGGTCACCGCATGTCCGGCTTCGAGCATCCGCCGGACCAGCCA
>JBGPVQ010000059.1:0-10649 GCA_041491785.1 Gemmatimonadota bacterium
CATTCGTGGCGATGGCGCCGGGGTCCATCTGGGGCAGCAAGCGGTGGCCGGGCTATCCCGGCCTCGCCGCGGCGCTCGACCGACCGGTGGTGGTGGTGGGCAGCGCGGCGGACCGGTTGCTGGTCGGCGTCGACGTGGCCAGCGCGGCGGCGGGCCGAGTCCATCTGGCCGCCGGTGAGGTCTCGCTCCGCGCTGCAGCCGCGCTGATCGCCCGAGCCTCGGTGCTGGTGACCAACGATTCGGCGCCGCTCCACCTGGCCACGGCGGTGGGGACGCCGGTGGTGGCGATCTTCGGGCCGACGGTGCCCGGCTTCGGTTTCGGCCCTCGGGGCCCCGACGACCGCATCGTGGAGCTCGCGGGGCTCGAATGCCGGCCCTGCTCGTCACACGGACCGCAGGTGTGCCCGCTGGGACACCACCGCTGTATGAACGCGCTGAGCGTGGACCAGGTCGCGGAGGCGGTCCAGCGGGTCCTGTCATCCTGATCCAGGGGGAGGTGCCGTGCGCTACGTGCTGGGCGTCGACATCGGCGGCACCAATCTCGTCGTCGGCGCGGTCACCGAGGACGGGCAGCTGGTGCGCGGTCTGGTCTCGGAACCGACCGGCGCCCCCGACGGTCCCGACGCGGTCATCAACCGGATCGTGCGAATATCCCAAGGCGTCATCGCCGAAACCCGCCGGCAGGATCCGGCCGCCGAAATCCTCGGCGTGGGGATCGGATCGCCGGGACCGCTGGACCGGAAGCACGGGATTGTCATCTTCACCCCGAATCTCCGCTGGAAGGACATGCCGGTCCGGGACCGCATCGGCGACGCGCTCGGGCTGGCGGCTTCGCTGGACAACGACGCCAACTGCGCCATGCTGGGCGAGCATTGGGTCGGCGCCGCCAAGGGCGCGCGCGACGCCGTCTGTTTCACGCTGGGCACCGGCATCGGCGGGGGGATCGTGGTCGACGGGAAACTGGTCCACGGCGCCTCCGACGCGGCCGCGGAAGTGGGCCACATCACCATCGATGTGAACGGCCGCCGCTGCGGCTGCGGCAACGACGGCTGCCTCGAAGCCTACGCTTCGGGGCCGGCCATCGCGCGGCGCGCCGTCGAGGCCATCGAGGCGGGCGCCTCCTCCTCGATCGCCGCCCGCGCCGGCGGCGATCTGGCGAAAATCAGCGCGCAGACCGTCTTCGAGGCCGCAGCCGGCGGAGACGCCCTCGCCGACGAGCTGGTGCGAGACACCGCGCGCTACCTGGGGGTCGGCATCGCCAACCTCGTCAATATCATGAACCCCGAGGTGGTGGTGATCTGCGGCGGGGTCACCAAGGCGGGGGACCACCTCTTCGTGCCACTCCGCCGCGAAGTCGCCCGGCGAGCCTTCAAACCGGCGGTCGACGCCTGTCGGATCGTGCCCGGCGCGCTGGAGGGCACCGCGGGAGTGGTGGGCGCCGCCAAGGCCTGGTTGGATCAGCATGCCTAGAATCGGCGTGGTCGGCTCTCTGGTGTGGGACGAGATCCACGGCCGCGACCCCGCCGAGGGGGTGGTGCAGGAGTGGGGCGGGATCGCTTACGCCCTCGCGAGCCTCGACGCGTACCTCCCCGCCGACTGGGAGATCGTGCCGCTGATCAAGGTGGGGTTTGACCTCGCCGGCAAGGCTCGGGAGTTCCTCGGTGCGCTCCGCCGCCTGGCGCCGGGCGCCCGCTGCGTAGAGGTTCCGGTTCCCAACAATCGCGTCGTCCTCCACTATGAGTCCGCCGAGCGGCGCTGCGAGCGAATGGCCGGTGGCGTGCCCGCGTGGACCTGGGCGGAGCTGGGACCGATGGTGGCCGACCTCGATGCACTGTACGTAAACTTTCTCTCGGGGTACGAGATGGGTCTCGGCACGGCCCAGGCGCTCCGGCAGGGCTTTGCCGGTCCGATTTACTGCGACTTTCACTCCCTCTTCCTCGGCATGCGCGGCGACGGGATCCGGGTCCTCCAGCCGCTGCCCGATGCGGTGAGCTGGTTCGGCTGTTTCGACTTCATCCAGGTCAACGAGGACGAGATGAGCCAGCTGGGCCCCGATCCGCTCTCGGTTGCCGCGGGCATGTTAGCGGCGGGTGTCACCGCGCTGATCGTGACGCTGGGCCCCAAGGGGGCGGTGTACGTGACCGGAGGCAAGAATTCCCCGACCGGTCCGGTGCGAACCGCCCTGGTCCCGGTGCTCGGCGTGGATCGGGCCACCGACCCCACCGGCTGCGGCGACGTGTTCGGCGGCGCGGTGTTCTCGCGACTTTTGGGCGGTGCGGAGCTGCCCGACGCGGTCGGGGCGGGAAACGAAGCCGCGGCCCGCAACGTGTCCTTCCGGGGCGCAACGGGCTTGGCCCGGCACCTCCGCGGCGAACTGGTGTCCCTCTGATGCAGGTCGTCACCGTGCCGGCGTCGCTGGACGACCGCACCCTCGACGCGCTGGCCGAGAGCATCGGCGACTGGCCGCCCGCGGCGGGGATGCTGGTCGATGCCCGCGGCTGCACCTGGGCCTCGCCCTACGGGCTGACGGCGTTGCTCACGCTGGGCCAGTCGATGAGTGAAGCCCAGCTCCCCAAGTCTCGATTCATGGCCCCTGAAAAGGATGAGACGAAGAGCTACTGGGCCCGCTCCGGCTTCTTCCACGCCGCCGAGGAGTACTTCGAGCTTGTGGGGCGGATTCCCAAGCGGAACTTCGAAGCGCCGTCGGACGTGCTCCTCCCGGTCACTCCGCTCCGCGCGGCGGAGGACGTGATCCACGTGGTCGGACGAATCCAGGAGGGGGCCACCCGGATCCTGGCCTCCGAGCTGAACCTCCCTGCCAAGGCCACGATGGGCTTCGTGATGACCCTCTCCGAGTCCTGCCAGAACGTCATCGAGCACGCCGGCACCGGGGGGTGGGTGGCGGTGCAGACCTACAATTGGCGGAAGCGGCTGGGCCGGAAGGTGGTGGTGATCGCCGTGAGCGATTCCGGCATCGGCTTCCGGCGCTCGCTCGAAGCCACCCAGGCCAAGCGGGTCGGGGAGCGCTGGGGCGACGCCTCGGCGCTGGAACTGGCCATCCTCCAGAACGTGAGCCGGTACCGCGATCCGGGCCGGGGCCAAGGGCTCGCCGGCATTCGTGGTTACCTTGGACGTTGGCAGGGGAAGCTCTCGGTCCGCAGCGGCACCGCCCGGCTCGCCGTGGTACCCGACTGGGACGACGACGCCGGGCTGGCGGAGCACCTCCCGTTCTTTCCGGGCTCCCAGGTGCAGATCACGATCCCCGCCCAGGAGGCGGACGCGCAATGATGCAACGAATCGACTTGGCACCGTTGCTGCGCGAGACGGTGGCCACACCCTACTCCGATATGGTCACCCGGTCGACCGGAGCGGCGCTCCGGGACCGGATCGAGCAGACGATTTCCGGAGCGAGCCACCGCACGACCGAGCTGAATTTCACCGCGGTGGGCCTCCTCGACTTCAGCTGCGCCGACGAGGTAGTTGCCAAGCTCCTGCTCCGCGTGGCCGACGAGGAGGAGCACTACGTGGTGCTCTCGGGCGTGACCGAACGCCACCTCGACGCCATCGACCACGTTCTGGAGCGCCACGGCCTCTCGGTGGCCGCCCTGGCCGAGGGGGACGCGGCGCCCCGGGTTCTCGGTGTGACGACACCGGACGCCGTGGCCGCATTCCAGATCATCCAGCGCCTGGGCGCCGGCGACGCCAAGCGGCTGGCCGACGCGCTGAGCTGGACGGTGGAACGGGCCGCCGACGCGCTGCAGTGCCTGGCGCTGCGCCGCCTGATCCAGGCGGCGGGCGGAACCTATCGTCCGCTCCCCCTCCCGTGAGCGCTCCCCGACTGGGCCGGTCGACGATCGCCGTCCACGGCCTGCCGGAGAGCCGCCGCGAGCATGAGCCGGTGGTGGCGCCGGTGATGCAATCCGCCACCTTCGTCAACGCCGTCGGCTCGGACCGCGAGGTGCTGTACACCCGCTACGGCAACAACCCCAACCAGGTGAGCCTGGCCCGCAAGTATGCTCTCCTCGAGGGGGCCGAAGATGCGGTGTTCCTGGCCAGCGGGATGGCGGCCACGGCGCTGGCCCACCTGGCCGTCCTCCGGCCGGGTGACGACCTCCTGGCCAGCCGCTGGATCTATGGCGGAACCCGCAAACTCTTCGACGAAGAATTCGGCCGGCTGGGCATCCACGTGACCTACGTCGATCCGACCACGCCGCGGATCTGGCGCAAGTCGATCAAGCAGACCACCCGTGCGATCTTCATCGAGACGCCGGTCAATCCGACCATCCGGGTGCTCGATCCGGCACCGATCGCGGGCATCGCCAAGGAATTCGGACTGGCCCTGTTGGTGGACGCCACCTTCGCGAGCCCGATCAACTTCCGTCCGCTCGAGCATGGCGCCGATGTGGTCATCACCAGCGCCACCAAGTATCTCAACGGCCACAGCGACGTGATCGCGGGCGCGGTGGCGGGGACCCGCTCGGTCATCGAGGAGGTGGTCCGCCTGATGCGGAGCTGGGGCCCCGCCATCGATCCCCACGCCGCGTGGCTGATCGAGCGGGGCATGAAGACCCTCGCCCTCCGCATGGAGCGGCACAACAGCAATGGCATGGCGGTCGCCAACTTCCTGGCCGAGCACTCGGCGGTAACCAGTGTGTCCTACCCCGGGCTCCCCGACCATCCGGACCACGCCATCGCCAAACGCACCCTGGGAGGGTTCGGCGGGATGGTGGGGGCCACACTCAAGGGGGGCACCGCCGCCGCGGAGCGCGCGCTCCGGCGGCTCCGGCTGTTCATTCACGCCCCGAGCCTCGCGGGGGTGGAGAGCCTGGTTTCCGAGCCCCGGCTGACCTCCCACAAGGGCCAGACCGCCGAGCAGCGGACCGAGGCGGGCATCGCCGACGGCTTCGTGCGGCTGTCCTGCGGGATCGAGGATCCGGAGGACCTGATCGCGGATCTGGAGCACGCCCTGGCGCGATGATCCGGTTCACCAACGTCTCCAAGACGTACCCCAACGGCGTCCAGGGCCTCCGCGACGTCTCATTCCACATCCCGAAGGGACAATTCGTCTTCCTCACCGGTCACTCCGGCGCGGGGAAATCGTCGATTCTCTGGCTCATCATCGGCGAGCAGAAGCCCACCAGCGGCGAAGTCCGGGTATCGGGCTTTTCGACCGGCAAGCTGCAACCGCGGGATGTTCCCCGGCTGCGCCGCAAGCTGGGCATCGTGTTCCAGGATTTCCGGCTGCTCGAGCACCGCACCATCGAGGAGAACGTGGCCTTCGCGCTGGAGGTAACCGGCGCGCGCGCCCAAGCCATTCCCGGCCGGGTGATCCGGGTGCTCACCCAGGTGGGGCTGGCCTCCAAGGCCAAGGTGTTTCCCAAGGAGCTCTCCGGCGGCGAGCAGCAGCGGGTGGCCATCGCCCGTGCGCTGGTCAACGATCCGCCGATCCTGATCGCCGACGAGCCGACCGGAAACCTCGACGAGCGGGCCACCCGGGGCATCTTCCAGCTGCTCCAGCAGATCAACGGGGGCGGCACGGTCGTGGTGATGGCCACCCACAATCTGGCCCTGGTGCGCGACACCTCCTACCGGGTCATCGAGCTCAAAGGCGGGGAGATCGTGTACGACGCGGGCCTGGAAGCGCCCGAGGAAGACGCCCCATGAGGCTTTCCTCGCCGCTCAACGAGGCGCTCCGCACCTTCCGGCGGACCCCGCTCCTCTCGTTGCTCTCGGTGGCTTCGATCGGCTTTTCCCTCTTTACGGTGGGCCTCTTCGGCCTGGTTGCCCTCAATTTCCGCCAGACCCTACGAACCCTCGCGGAGCGGGTCGAAGTAGTGGCCTTTGTCCTGCGGGGCACCCCGACGGAAACCATCACCGTCGCGAGCCAGGACATCCAGGCGTTCCCCGAGGTGCTCGAGGTCCGGTACGTCAGCGAGGAAGAGGCGCTGGCGCGGGCGCGCAGCGAGCTCGTGGAGTTTCGCGAGGCCTACCGCGACCTCGAAACCAATCCCCTGCCCGCCTCACTGGAAATCCGCCTCAAGCCGGAGTTCCGGGACGCCGCCCATGCGGCGGGCGTGGCCGAACGGCTCCGCGTCTACCCGTTCATCGACGACGTCCGCTACGGCCGCGACTGGGTGCAGCGGCTCGACCGGCTCCGCAACATGGCGGCGGTGGTGGGCGGTATGATCGGCCTGGCCTTCGCGATCGTCGCCATCGTGATCATCGGGGTGACCATTCGCATCACCGTGCTTCAGCGGGCCACCGAAATCGCCATCATGCGGCTGGTGGGCGCCACCAACCGCTTTATCCGGGGACCTTTCCTTCTCGAAGGAGCCCTGAAAGGCGTGCTGGGCGGCGGCTTCGCGATCGTGATGTGCTGGATCACCTTCCAGGTGTTCCGGCGGACCGCCGGGGAGGTGAGCGGCGGGCTGGTGTTCTTCGGGCTCGGCCAGCTGGCCCTGGTGCTGTTCTTCGGGACCGGGATCGGACTGCTGGGAAGCCTCCTGAGTGTGGGAAGGCACCTGCGGCATGTGTGAGGTTTGGGCGGCCGCCCGGCGGCTTCGCACCGGCCTCCTTCTGCTCTTGATGGCCGGCCCGCTCGCCGCCCAGAATCCTCCCCCCGACCTGGAGCAATCGAAGCGCCGACTCGAAGACATCCGCGCCGAGCGGGACCGGCTCCGGCGAGAGCAGGACCGGCTGGAGAGCCAGGTGCGGGACGCCGGCGCCGAACTCCGCAACATCGAGCGCCAGCGCGAAGCCACCAATCGCATCGTCAACGAGCTGGAGCGCCAGATGCGCGGCCTGGGCGACCAATTGCTCTCCTCCAGCCAGCAGCTGGCGCTGGCCCAGGACAATCTCGCCGACCGGCGCGCCGTGCTCCAGCGGCGGGTGGTGGACATCTACAAGCGGGGGCCGCTCTACACGTTCCAGGTTCTGCTGACCGCAGAGTCGTTCGGCGATCTGGTCTCCCGGTACAAGTACCTGTATCTGCAGAACCGGCAGGACCGCTCACTGGTCGACGACATCGGGCACCTCGAATCCCGCATCCGGCTGCAGCGCGGCGAGCTGGTGAACGTGCAGGAAGATCTCGACCGCCGCCGCGATGAGCGCGCCAGCGAGTTGAAGAGTTATGAGATCCTCGCCGACGAGCGCGCCGCGCGGTTGAGCGGGCTCCGGCGCTCCAGCGAGTCGACCCAGCAGCGGATCTCGAATCTCGAGCGGGATGAGGCCCGGCTCAACGACGTCCTGGCCAGTCTGGAGAAGGCCCGGCGCGGCCTGCGAGGAGCCCCCGCAGCGCCCACCACGCCGGGGGGAAGCGACCTCACCACCGCCGACCTGGGCTCCCTCGACTGGCCGGTCCAGGGGCGCATCCTCTTCCGCTTCGGTCGCGATACCCTGCCCAGCGGGGCTGTCATCCGCCGGAACGGGATCGGGATCGGCGCCCCGGCCGGCACCGCGGTGAAGGCGGTGTCGTCCGGCCGGGTGGCGCTGGTGCAGCGGCTGGGCACCTACGGGCTCACCGTCGTGGTGGAGCACGGCAACGGCTACTTCTCCCTCTACATGCAGCTGGGCTCGGCGGGGGTCGCCGCCGGGGAGACGGTGCAGAAGGGACAGACGATCGGCACGGTGGGCGGGGAGAACACCGACCAAGGTCCGCATCTCTACTTCGAGATCCGTGGGGAGAATCAGATCGCGCTGGATCCGACCGACTGGCTCAGACGGCGTTAGGCCGCGGCTGCCCCCGCTACCCCCACCCCGTCCAGTCCGAGCAGCTTGCCGGTCGCCAGGGCGGCCTCGGCCGCCGCCAGCAAGTCCTCGGCGCGGGTGACGCCGGCGTGCGGGAAGACGACAATTCCGGCGGCGAGGTGCGGCGGCCCGACCTCGGCGAGCTCGCGGAAGGGATGGCTCCGGACCCGCGCAGCAATCCGCCCCAGCACCCGTCGCGCCCCGGCAACGCCGGTGGAGGGCAGCAGCAGCGCGAATTCGCCGCCGATGTACCGGGCGACGAAATCCGGGGTCCGGATCTCCTCGGAGAGCAGGGCGCCGAGCTCGGCGAGCAGCCGGTCACCGGCGCCGCGGGGCGCATCCAGTTCGAGAATCGCCACGGTAAGCTCCGATCCGTACCGGCGGACCCGCTCCAGCTCCTCGCGGAGCCGGCGGTCAAGGGCGTCGAGGCTGGCACAGCCGGTGAGCGGGTCCACCGAGGACGGGGCCGTCTGGCGGCGCGCGGCCCCGGCGCGACGCTCTTCCCGCTCGAGGAGCGCCGCGGTCGAATTGACCAGGCGCTCCACCTGGGCCACATGTTCCTGGGTCAGCGCCGGCTCGCCGCGGCGGGTGCGGAGCACCACCACCGCGCGGACGGTCCGGTTGGTAATCAGCGGGACCGCCGCGGCGCTTTCGATTTCGTGCACCTCGGGAGAATCCGGCCACTGCGCCAGGTGCGCGAGGAAGAGCCCGTCGCGCAGGACCTCGGGCGCGTGGACCGTGCGGCTGGATACCGCCGCCTCCACCGCCTCGGGGTAGCGGAACAAATCCACCGCCACGTCGCGCAGCGTGGGATTCTCGTGGACCGCCACCAGGCGGGCGTGGCGGCGGTCGGAGGAGGGCTCCAGGCATGCGCAGTGGGCGACCCCCAGGGCGGCCCCCAGGCGCCGGACCAGGGTTTCCAGCATTTCTTCCGGCCGGCGGGCCCCGGCCACCTCCTCGATGGCGTGGAGGAGCTCCGAATGCAGTGACCCGGCCCCGGCGGCCCGCTGCATGTCGTTCCGGGAGCGGAGCCGGGCCACCAGTCGCGCAGCCAGCTCGGCCAGGTCCACCGGCGCGGCGAGGGCGTCCGCGGCGCCGAGCGAGAGGGCGCGAGCCACCCCATCGCGGCTCGGGGTGGCGAGCAGGGCGACGACCTGAACCCCGGCCCACTCGGTGCCCCGAAAAGCGGCGAGCGCACTCTCCAGCCCGCTCCCGGCATCCCGCACCGCGACCAGCGCAATGTCCGGCGGCGCCTGCGGCTCGAACGAAGCGCCCTCGGCGAGTGAGAAGCCGGCGCGCACCAGGGCCCGCTCCAGCCCGTCGGGCCGGGCGTCGGTGTCGCCGAAGAGCAGCACGCGCTCCCGCATCACCAGACCCTCGAGAATGAACCACGGAGGAGCATCAAGCGCATGACTCCCGCGAAACGAGACCCCAGCGAGCGACTCGGTGCTCACGTCTCCACCCAGGGCGGCGTGCAGACCGCCCCGGGCCGCGGGACCGCCATCGGTGCCACGGCCATTCAGCTCTTCACCAAGACGCCCAACCAGTGGCGGGATCCGGCGCTGAGCGTAGCGACCGCGCGGGAGTTCCGGAACTGCCTGGAATCCAGTGACATCCAGTGGGTGGTTTCGCACGATTCGTACCTCATCAACCTCGCCTCTCCCGAACCAGCCCTAAGCAAAAGATCCACAACGTCTTTCATTGCTGAACTGAGGCGCTGTCGAGCCCTCGGAATCGGCCAGATTGTGTCGCACCCGGGCAACTACATCGATGACCGGGAAGCCGGGCTGGAACGAAACGCGCGCCGGTACACCGAATGCCTTCGCGCCGTTCCCGGCGACGTCGCGGTGCTGGTGGAGACCACGGCCGGTACCGGCAGCGCGCTGGGAAGCACCTTCGAAGAGCTGGCGGAGTTGCGCGCCCGGATCGCGAGTGACGTCCGCGATCGCGTCGGCTTCTGCGCCGACAGTTGTCACCTCTACAGCGCCGGCTACGATCTGGTGGGGGATTACGAGGGAGTCTGGAATCGATGGGAGCGGGAAATCGGCCTCTCGCACCTGCGCTGCCTGCACCTCAACGATTCGAAGACTCCGTTCGGGTCGCGGCGAGACCGGCACGAGCTCATCGCCGAAGGATCACTCGGCGCCGCGCCGTTTCGGCGAATCATGCGGGATCCGCGCTTCCGGACCATTCCGAAAATCCTCGAGACGCCGAAAGGCGAGGACGACGAAGTGAGCAACGACCGGCGGATGTTACGGAGGCTCCGGGCGTACGGGAGGGGCTAGGAGCTAGTCCCCAATCCCTAATCCCTAGTTGCACCGCCCGCCCCGGAATGGGATCTTGGTGAGCCGGACAGTACCGCAAAGCGTTTCATTTTGAATCGAGGCAACACTTCCGCATGTCCGCCGAGACCCGGGTCCAGCGCGAAACCGTTACCCTCGCATCCCACGGCCTCTCTCCCCAGCAGGTGCGGGCAAATCTTGGCGCCAGCGAGCTGGTGGAGCACGCCGTGCGCCGGAACGAGGGATTGCTGAGCGACCGGGGTGCGTTCACCGCCATCACCTCGCCCCACACCGGCCGTAGCCCCAAGGACAAGTTCGTGGTGGATGAGCCGGGCTCGACGGCGCAGATCTGGTGGGAACGGAACGACAAGCTCTCGCCGGCCCATTTCGACCGGCTGCTCGCGGCCGCCAAGGTGCATCTCGATCAGCAACCCGAGGTCTTCGTCCAGGATCTCTTCGGCGGCGCCGATCCAGCCTATCGTATTCCGGTCCGATTCATCACGCCGAACGCATGGCAGGCCCTCTTCGTCCGCAACATGTTCATTCGGCCGAGCCCGGCGGAGCTGGCACAGTTCGAGCCGAACTGGACCGTGTATCACTGCCCCGAGCTGCAGGCCGATC
>JBGPVQ010000060.1:0-10501 GCA_041491785.1 Gemmatimonadota bacterium
AGGAATACGTCGACCCGGGAGCCGAACCGAATCAAGCCCATGCGCTCCGCCTGCCCCACCTCGGTGCCCGGCAGGTGATCGGTCACGATCCGACGGGCGATCGAGCCCGCGATCTGGCGGATGACGAGCTTGCCGCGCGGTGTCTCCAGCCCCACGGTGCATTGTTCGTTTTCCGCCGACGCCTTTTCCGGCGCCGCGTGTCCAAACCGGCCCTTGGCATACACCCGGTACGCCACCCGGCCCCGGGCCGGATATCGATTGACATGCACGTTCAGCACGTTCATAAAAATCGAGATGCGGGTCGCTGGCCCGCGCAGAAAGGCGGGCTCGTCGATAGGAATGACGCTCACGATCCTCCCGTCCGCCGGGGCGAGCACCAGGTCGTCGCCCCGGGGTCCCGGGCGCGCCGGATCGCGGAAGAACGCGACCACCCAGACCGCGATCGGCAGCCACAGCGCCACGCCGATCCACAGGTGAAACCAGGCCGGCACCGCCAGGACCAGCCCGGCGATTGCGATGAACGGCCACCCCTCGGGGGCCACCCGCATCAGCCCGGCTCCGGAAGGTCGGCGCCGGTCAGGCGGCGGTACGCCTCCAGGTATCGCGCGCTGGTGGCCGCGACGACCTCCGCCGGCAAGGGTGGCGGGGGAGCCTCGCCGTTCCAGGCTCCGGCGGCCCGGAGTCCGGCCAGGTAGTCACGCAGCGGCTGTTTGTCGAAGCTGGGCTGGCTCCGGCCGGGGGCGTACCGGTCGGCGGGCCAGAATCGCGAGGAATCGGGCGTGAGCACCTCGTCGATCAGGCGGAGCTCGCCCCGGCCGCCCCGGCCGAACTCGAATTTCGTGTCGGCAACGATGATTCCCCGAGCCTCGGCGTGGGCACTTCCCGCCGCGAACAGCGCGAGGCTCCGGGCACGGAGCTCGGCCGCTTCCGCCGGCCCGAGCGCAGCCCTCAGGGCACTCTCGGTCACATTCTCATCGTGGCCGCTCTCCGCCTTGGTCGCCGGAGAAAAAACCGGCGCCGGGAACCGCGCGCTCTCGATCATCCCCTCCGGAAGCGGCTCGCCGGCGAGCGTGCCGGTCTTGCGATACTCCTGCCATGCCGAACCGGCCAGGTAGCCGCGCACCACGCATTCGAAGGCCACCGGCGCCGTCCGCTCGACCAGCATGGCCCGTCCAGCGAGCTCGCCGCGGTATCCGGCCAGCGCCGGCAACTCCCGAACGATGTCGTCCGCATCCGCGGTCAGAAAATGATGCGGGCCGTGGCGATCGAGGGTCCGGAACCAGAAGGCGGAAAGCTGGGTGAGCACGGCGCCCTTGCGTGGCACCGGCTCCGCCATGACCACATCGAAGGCGCTCACCCGGTCGCTCGCCACCATGAGGAGCCGCGCATCGTCCACCGCGTAGACTTCGCGCACCTTCCCCTTCCGCCAGAGGGGCAGCGGAAGGCGGCTCGCGGCGAGCACCGTCATACCCGGACCTCGTCAGGGAGGGCGGGCGCGGCGAGCCCGGCCGCCCGGGCAAGGACCGGCTCGAGGGCCTCGCGTAGGAATTCCGTCACCTGCACCTCCGACCGTCCGGTGTACCGCGCCGGATCGAGCTCCTCGGCGAGCGTTGCCCTTGGCACCCGGGCGAACGCCGGATGTCTGGCCAGGCGCTCCATCAGATCATTCGGCCCCCCGTCGCTCACCTGGGCGGCCACCGCGAGGCTCGCACTCCGAATCACTTCGTGCAGCGCCTGCCGGTCTCCGCCGGCCCCGACGCCCAGCAGCATCCATCGCTCGGTGGCCATGAAGGGCATCTGCTCCGCGACATGGCGCGCGATGATCGCTTCCCGCACCTCCAGCCCCGCCACGATGTTGGTGGCGAGGATCAGAATGGCGTCCGTGGCGAGAAACGCTTCGGGGAGCACCAGGCGCCGATTGGCGCTGTCGTCGAGGGTCCGCTCCAGCCACTGGGTGGCGGCGGTGTGGGCGGTGTTCGACTGCAGCGAAATGACGAACCGTGCCAGCCCGCTAATCCGCTCCGCGCGCATGGGGTTCCGCTTGTAGGCCATGGCACTCGAGCCGATCTGCTCGGCCTCGAACGGCTCCAACAGCTCGCCCTCGTGCTGCAGCAACCGGAGGTCGCCGGCCATCTTCGACGCGGACTGGGCCAGCCCCGAAAGGGCGTCGAGCACCAGGCTGTCGGTCTTTCGCGGGTAGGTCTGGCCCGAGACCGGGAAGGGATGTTCGAAGCCCATCCGTTCGGCGATCCGGCGGTCCAGCTCCCGCACCCGGGCGTGGTCGCCCTTGAACAGCTCGAGGAAGGAGGCCTGGGTGCCGGTGGTGCCCTTGCACCCCAGGAAGCGGAGCGTCTCCAGGCGATGGCAGAGCTCCTCGGCGTCCAGGACAAAGTCCTG
Organism: Gemmatimonadota bacterium; assembly: GCA_041491785.1. Classification (GTDB taxonomy): domain Bacteria; phylum Gemmatimonadota; class Gemmatimonadetes; order Gemmatimonadales; family GWC2-71-9; genus JABFSM01. The sequence goes on from JBGPVQ010000060.1 coordinate 2,398, forward strand.
GGCCCAGAGGGTCGCGCGCTTGCCGACGGTGGTCAGCTGCGCGGGCTGGAAGTGGGTGTACGCCAGGCAGGGGAGGCCGGCGCGTCGCTCGGCGAGGGCGCCCAACGCCCGCAGCAACGCGATCAGCCTCCCCAGGAGGAGCCTCAGCCCCTCTCGCATCACCACCAGATCGGCGTTGTCGGTGACGAACGCGCTGGTCGCGCCCAGGTGGATGTAGGGCCGCGCGGCGGGCGCCTGGTCGCCCAGGGCATGGACGTGTGCCATCACGTCATGCCGGAAGCGGCGCTCGTACTGGGCCGCCGCCGCAAGGTCGGCGTCCTCGAGATGCGCCCGCAGCTGAGCCACGGCCTCCGCGGGAATGTCCAGCCCCCCCTCCCGTTCGGCTTCCATGAGCGCGAGCCACAGCCTGCGCCAGAGCGCGACCCGGTATGGCTCCCCCCACAGCGCCTGCATTGCCGGGGAGGCGTAGCGGGTGCCGAGGGGAGACTGATAGCGGGCTTCGCTCAACGGAACACCAGGTCGGTGAAGATCGTCTGGCCGCCCCGTTCGAAGTAGATCCGGAATTCCTGGTCCGCCCGGGACGCCTCGAGCAGATCGGCCATCTGGCGGGCCGTTGCCACCAGGGAGTGATTGATCGCGAGGATGACGTCTCCGCTCTGCAGGCCGGTCTGCCGGCTTACGTCGTCGGTCACCCGGACGATCAACGCGCCCTTGCCGGTCTTGAGCCCGCGCTCCGCCTGGATCGCCGCGGTCACCGTTACCACCTCGAGTCCGCGGAGCACCGTCACCTTCGTCGCGGTGCTGGTCGGAAGGTCGCCGCTGACGAACCTGCGGGTTTCTTCGGCGGCGCCGCGCTTGATGCGCACCGCCACCTCGTCACCGACGTGCAGATCCAGCTTCACGGCCTCCCAGTCCAGGTAGTTCCGGAGCCGGCGCCCGTTGGCCTCGACCAGGATTGCCCCCTGGGTGACTCCGCCGCGCCCGCCCGGCCCGTCGGGCGCCACCCGGGTGACCGTGACCCCACCCTGGGTCTTCCAGTCCTGCATGGCGCCCGGCCCGGCCACCTCGAGGCCGGTCCAGGCCCGGCGGACGCTGCCGGTCTTGAGGATCTCGTCGGCCACTCGGATCGCCCGCTCGATCGGGATCGCGAAGCCCAGCCCGATCGAGCCCATGCTCCCGCCGCCGCCGGTGAAGATGGACGAGTTGACGGCCACCACCTCGCCCAGCGCATTCGCCAGCGGTCCGCCGGAGTTGCCCGGGTTGATGGCGGCGTCGGTCTGGATCATGTCGAGGTAGAGCCCGGGCTGCTCGTCGTTGGGAAGAATGTTGCGGTGGGTGGCACTCACCACGCCGGCGGTGACCGTCGGCTCGGTGTTGCCGAGGAGATAGGCGTAGGGGTCGCCAAGGGCCACGACCCACTCGCCGATCAGGAGATCGGTGCTCTTCCCTAGCGGAACCACCGGAAGGTCGTGTCGTTCGATGCGCACCACGGCGATGTCGGTGATCTGATCCTCACCCACCAGCTTCCCGGGGAGATCGGTCCCGTCGGGCAGGGTGACCGTGATCGACTCGGCACCGGCCACGACGTGCTGGTTGGTGATGATGACCCCGTCCGGCTTGACCAGGAATCCGGTTCCCGACGACTGCACCAGCTGCTCGGATTGCTGCGGGATGAAGAAGAAGTCCCACGGGCTGCGCTCGGTCATCCGGCGGCGCGAGGTCACGGTAATGGAGACCACCGCCGGCGACACCCGGCTCGCGGCGTCCACCACGGCGGTGCGGCGCGAGGTGCGGAGCGCCGAATTCTCGGCGGCACGCTGAGCGCGGGCAGCCGGGACGATGGAGTCGTCGGCCCCGCGGCCGCACGCCATCAGCGCCGACGCGAGGAGGGAGGTGATCAATTGCCGGCTCACGCGAAGCACTCGGCCGGGTAGTCGGCCGCCACGAAAAAGAGCCCCTGGGGCGGGGCGGGGGGGCTGGTGCGGAGCCCCGAATCGGGTGTGAGTAGTCGTTGCATGTCGCTCAGCGCGCGGCGTCCGAGGCCGATGTCCACCATCGTGCCCACCAGCATCCGGACCATGTGATGGAGGAACCGATCCGCGGCGATCTCGAAGATCCAGCCGCAGCCGTCCGGTCGCTCCGTCCATGTTGCAACGCCGATCCGACATCGGGTATGCGCCCGTGGTGAGCTCTTCACGCTGAAGGCGCCGAAATCATGTTCGCCCGGCAGGACGGCCGCCGCTTCCCGGAGCGCCGCCCCTTGCACCGGCCGGCCGAGCGCCCACTCAAACCGGCGCCGGAAGGGTGAGAAGGCACCTTGGTCGGAGCCGATGACGTACCGATAGTGCCGGCCGGCGGCCGATTTCCGGGCGTGGAATCCGGGCTGGGCCTCGCGCGCCGATAACGCCCAGCAGTCCGCCGGGAGCAGGGCATTGAGCCCCCGCCGGAGCGATTCCGGAGTCCAGCGGTCCGGGACAGTGCAACTCGTCGCCATGCCGATTGCGTGCACTCCGGCATCGGTGCGACCCGCCGCGTGTGCGCGCACCGGCTCCGCACAGAGACGCTCGAGGACCCTTTCCAACTCGGCCTGAACCGTGCGCCCAACCGCCTGCCGCTGCCATCCGGCGAACTGTCCGCCGTCGTAGTGCAGCGTGACCAGGAAGGAGCGCGCCATCGCGCCCAAATTTAATCGGGAGAGGAGGTTACAGCAAAGGAGGGAGGGCAGGTCTAATAGCGGCGGATGACGCCGACGACGACCCCCTGAATCATGATGTCGTTTTCGGGGAAGCGGAGGGGCGCCATGCTCGGATTGGCGGGTTGCAGGCGCACCCATCCCCCCGGTTCTCGGAAGAATTTCTTGACCGTGGCCTCGGAGCCGTTCACCAGCGCGATGACCATCTCCCCGTTGTCGGCGGACTGGCGCCCGTGCACCACGACGTAGTCCCCGTCCACGATATGTTCGTCGATCATCGATTCACCCCGGACCCGGAGCGCGTAGTTTGGCCCTCGCGCCGGGAGCATCGCGTCGGGAACCGCCAGGGTTTCCTGGTGCAGGACGGCTTCGATCGGCATCCCTGCGGCCACCACGCCGAGGAGAGGGATTTCCGTGGCGCCGCTGATCCCCTTGGGGGGCAGCACCTCGATGGAGCGGCTCTCGTTGTAGGCGCGCCGGATGTAGCCTTTCCGCTCCAGGTTGGTGAGGTGCTCGTGCACCGTGGCGAGCGACTGGAACGAGAAGTGCTCGGCAATTTCCTCGAAGCTCGGGGCATAGCCCCGGGCCTGAATGTGCCCATCCAGGTAGCTCAGGATTTCCTTCTGGCGCTTGGTGAGCGGCATGGTGAAGACTTCCCGCCCCGCTCTGCGGGGCGCCCGGGAGACCCAAACGGATGCCATACAATAACCGAACAAGTGCCGAAAGTCAATTCAGCCGGAGGGTACCGGCGCCGTGCCTTAACCCCCAGCCGGGTGCTATTTTGCAACCATCTTTCCGGGTCTTCGGCCTTCCCAGCCGATGAGGTGAACCCATGACGATGCCGACCGGATCAGAACTCGCTCTACCCGCCACCCAGGTGGAGGAGTTGATCCGGACCATCAGCAAGGGTCTCCGGGCATTTCAGATGTACCTCCCGAACAATCCGATCTATCGCCGGGCGGAGCAGGCCATTCAGGAAGCGTTTCTACCCATCTGGTCGTCCACCCAGCGCCTTTCCCTGAGCGTGGTGGAAACCGACCTGGTCTGGGAGGAGCAGGTGGTCTACCACCAGCCCACCAAGTCCGAGAGCTTCGCCTGGCTCCTCTACAAGGACGGCATGCGGCATCTCACCCTTCACCCCGGGGTGGAGGACGGAGAGCTAGTCCGGTTCCTTCAGGTGGTGGCCCACGCCCGCCTGCTGGCCGCTGATGCCGCCGACGACTTGCTCACCCTGCTGTGGGAACAGGAGTTCGAGTTCATCGAGTACCGATTTGCCGAGATCATCACCGACTCGATCGCGGTGCTGGACCCGCAGATGGTGGATCTGTCGGTGAACCAGGATCAGGGCTCCCAGGCGGCGACCCAGGAGGCGGTGCGGACGGAGGTCTCCGAACGTCCGGTCGGAGGCGGCTTCGACCCCGACGAGTTCGACTCGACGGTTTATTTCCTGGAGGAGCAGGAGAGTCTCATTCTCAAGCAGGGCGTGGACTTGGAGTACACCCGCGACGCCCGGCAGGCGTCGTTCGAGGCCCTGCTCGATATCTTCGAATTGCAGCCCACCGCGATCGTTCGCGACGAGGTCCTCGGCATTTTCGACGGGCTCTTTCCCAATCTGCTCAACCGCGGGGAGTATCGGACCGTGGCCGGGCTGCTGCGGGAGTTCCGGGTCATTGGCCAGCGGGTCGCGGTCATGGAGCCGGCGCTCCGCGAGCGGTTACACTCTTTCCAGACCCGCTTGAGCGAGCCCACCATCCTCGCCCAGCTGCTGCAATCGCTGGAGGAGGCTCCGGCGCTCCCCCCGGAGGAGGACATCGGAGAAGTCCTGGGCGAGCTCCACGCCGGCGGCCTGGAGACCATGCTGACGTTTCTCCCCACTTTGAAGCGGCCGGCGATTCGAAGAATCCTCGAAGCGTCGGTGGACCGGCTCGCTTCGGCGAACAACGAGGTGGTGCTCGCGATCCTGACCAATCCGGAGTCGGAGGCGCTTCCCGCCGCCGTGGTGCTCTGCGGGCGGCTCAGTCTGCAGGCCACCGTACCGGCGCTCGAACAGTTGGTAGGGCACCGCGATCCCGTCGTCCGGCTCGGCGCGGTGGACGCACTCGCCGCGATCGGCACCGCCGGCGCGCTGACCGCGCTGGAACGCGCCCTCGACGACGCCGACCGGGGTGTCCGGCTTGCCGCGGTGAACGCGGTGGCCACCAAGGGCTATCGCGGGGCGTTGCGGCGCCTCGAAGCGGTGGTGCAGGGGAGGGGGCCCCACGAGCTCGAACGCGCGGAGCGGAGACAGTTTTTCGAGGCCTACGCGGTGGTCGCCGGCCCTGCGGCGCTCCGGCCGCTCGCGGACATTCTGGAGCCCCGGGGACTATTCCGCCGGAAGGAATCTTCGGAAACGCGCACCTGTGCCGCCTACGCGATCGCGCGGCTGCAGAGCGATGAGGCGCGGGCCATCCTGGAGCGGATCCAGCAGGATAAGGATCTGCCGGTGCGGAACGCCGCCACCCGGGCCCTGCGGGATTGGGCCACGTGATCGAAGAGCCGCAGAGCTCCCGCCCGGGAAGCGGCGACGAAGGATTCGTCCGGCACGCCGGGCGCACCTTCCTGCTCACCTTCTACGCGGCCCTCCGCGCCCTGAAGTTGTATCCAGTCGAAAACGCGACGGTCCAGAAAGCCCTCGACGAATTGCAAGGCGCCGCGTTGGCGCTGCTCACCCACGACCAGGAGTTGGAGCTCCGGCTGTCGGGGGATTTTCTCTTTATCAACGGCACCCGCCTGCGCCTGGAGCTGGACAATTTCGCGGCCTTCAGCAACCTCCTGACCGCGCTCCGCGCGTTCGAAATCGGGGTGTTCCGAACCCACGCCGGAGTAGAACGCCGGGAGTGGCAGGCGCTGCTCAGCATCCTCCTCAGCCTCTCGGCCGACCCGGATGTGGAGGACCGGTACACCGCGCTGATCGAGCGGCTGGGCCAGGCCAACACCCCGCATCTCGACCTCGAGCCGGTGACGGCGGTCAACGAGGAGGCGTCCGCCCAGGAATCGCGCGAGCTGGCCAAACGCACCTACGCCCAGGGAGTCGCCGTCACGAAGGAGGTCGTGAACAGCATCCGCATGGGACGCACCAGCAGCGTGAAGAAGGTCAAGCGCGCGGTCCAGATGATCGTCGACCAGGTGCTCACCAACGAGACCTCGATCATGGGGCTCACGACGCTCCGGGACTACGACGAGTATACCTTCACCCATTCGGTGAACGTCTGCATCTTCGCCGTGGCCCTGGGCCGGAAGATCGGCCTGACCAAACTCCAGCTCTACGATCTCGGGATGACCGCCCTGCTCCACGACATCGGGAAGGCCAAGATTCCGATCGAGATCCTGAACAAGATCAGCGGGCTGGCGGAGGACGAGTGGCGCGTTATCCAGGCGCATCCGTGGCGCGGCGCCATGACGCTGTTCGGGCTGCGCGCCTACGAGGAAACGCCCTACAAGTCGATCCTGGTGGCGCACGAGCACCACATGAAGATGGATTTCACCGGCTACCCGCGGGCGATCCGGCCTCGCACGCTCGGCATCTTCGCCCGGATCGTCGCTGTCGCCGACGGGTTCGACGCGGCGACCACCCGGCGCTCCTACCAGACAGTCCCGATCGAGCCCGACCAGGTGCTGCGTGAAATGTGGACCAATCCCCGCCGGGGTTATGATCCGATCCTGGTCAAGGCGCTCATCAACCTGATCGGCGTCTATCCGATCGGCACCTGCGTCATCCTGGACACCTTCGAGGTCGGGATCGTGGCGCAGGCCAACGCGGATCGCGAGATGCTCAATCGCCCGATGGTGCGCATCGCGATCGACCCGATCGGCGGCACCGTGGCTCCCCCCGGCGTGGCGGTCGATCTTACCGAGCGGGGGCCCGACGGCAATTTCGTCCGATCGATCGTCAAGGTCACCAACCCGGATCGGTACAACCTGACGGTCGGCGACTATTTCCTCTGAGGCGGTGGCACCGGATCCGTCCGGCCGATTGATGGAACGGTACGCCCGGATACTCATCTCGGCGGGCCCCCTCCTCACGCTGGCCATCGGGGTGGTCGATCCGCGCTGGCTGGAGCATCCGTTCACCCTCCTCGCGATGCTCGGCGCGGTGACCCTGCTTCGCGCCGCGCCGATCCGGCTCAGCAAGTACTCCTATCTGACGCAACACGGCGTCCCGGCACTCACCGCGGCGCTGGCCGCACCGTCGTCGGTCGGCGTAATCGGCTTGTTCGCCGGCACCCTGCTCGCGGACGTCGCGCTGCTCCGGAAGCCGTTTCGCGCCGGGGCGGTGAACGCCGGGCGCGAGGCCCTGGGGTTCGCCGTGGCGTACGGATTCTACGCACTGGCGCTCCAGTTGAGCGGCGCCCGGGGCCTCTCCCTCGAGTTCCTTGCCCCGGCGGTGGTCCTCTCGGGCATTTATTTCGCGGTTACCCGGATCCTCTTCTACCTCTCCCTCATCATGCGGGGGAAGCTCGAGGTCGAGGAGCGCCTGTTCATTCTGCGCTGGGAAATCGTCGCCTTCGTGATGACCCTTCTGGCCACCGGGGTCCTGATCTGGGGACTTACCCAGCTCACCCAGGCCGGGTGGGTGGTGGTGGTGCTGGCGCTCGCCGTCTCGGGTCTGGTGACCCGGACGCTGCTCGAGGAGGCCATCTCCGCCGAGGATCTGAACAAGGTTCATCGGATGCAGGGCCTCACCACCAACCTGAGCCTCCGCTCCTCGTTCGAGCAGATTGAGCAGCTCGCGTTCCGGCTTCTCGACTGGGGCGATTTCCGCATCTTCCGCACGTCGCCCGGCGGTTTCGCGCTTGCCTACCGGTCCCAGGCGGGGCGCCCCGGCCGGCGGGACCCGGATCCGGGGCTGGAGTCGCTTCGCAACCGGGTGCTGAAGAGTGGCGAGCTCGTCGCGGTGGAGGACACCCTGGCGGAGCAGGTGCTACGGGATCCCGATCCCGCCATTCGCACGGTGATCTGTTATCCGCTGCGTTCGGCCGATCAGGTCATCGGAACCCTCGAGCTGGAGCACCACAAGCGCTTCCATTATCGCGCCCGGGACCGCTCGGCAATGTCCGCGATCGCCGGCCAGATTTCGACCGCGATTCACATCGCGGAACTGCGCCGGCCGCTGATCGAAACGGTGGAGAAGATCGGCGAGCAGATCCATGCCCTGGCGCGCGCCGCCAACTCCCTGCGGTCCTCCGCGCTGGCGCTCCAATTGGCCGCCGAGAACATGCGGCGGGAGGCGTCGACGCAGGAGGCGTTCGCCCGGACCGGGCTCGAGGCGACGGCCGAACTGGGGCGCCTGGCCGAGTCCGCCGCGGCGGCCGGCGCGCGCGCCTCCAAAGTGAGCGACGACGCGGCGAGTGCCGCGACCCAGCACCGCCAGGG
>JBGPVQ010000061.1:0-10412 GCA_041491785.1 Gemmatimonadota bacterium
AGGACGCTCGATCCGCTCTCCCTCATCATCAACACCCGGGTGGCCAGCTTTCTCCATTTCCGGGGGCACGATGTGGAGGCGATTCCGGCGTTCAAACGGGCGCTGGAGATCGACTCCACTTTCGCCCACGCCCGGGCGGGGCTCGCGCTTTCCTACGCGATGCTGGGACGATTCACGGAGGCATTGGCGCTGCCGACTCCGCTCGAACCGATGCTGGGCAACTTTGAAGTCGGGGAGCCCGCCGTGGTGCAGGCGCTCGGCGGGCGGCGGGCCGAGGCCAAGCGAACCCTCGCCGAGCTGGAGGGATTCAGAAGGCGGCGCTACGTCGGAGCGGATGCGTTCGCCGCGGGCCACGCCGCGTTGGGAGATACCGAGGCCGCGTTCGCCGAGCTGGAGCGGGCCTACCGGGAGCACTCCTTTACGCTGGTGATCACCCGGATCGAGCCGATGTACGCGCCGCTGCACGGCGATCGCCGCTGGGCCGGCCTCATGTCCCGGCTCAACTTCCCCTGAGTCAGGGCGTCTTCTTCAATATCCCGATATTCGCCACCGTTCCCCCCTTCACCAGCGAGGGGAGCGCGTTGATGTAGAGCACCAGGCCGGCCTCCGGCGCGGTGGTGTCCCCCAGATTCCGGCCGACGTAGTCCGTCACGTACCCGAGCCGGGCGCCCGCCAGTACCCAGGTGTCGCGATCGACCAGCGGATGGAAGATGCCGGTCACCTCGCTGCTCACGGTCACCACCTTCTCGATCCACCACGGGCGCTTGGGTGTCCGCACCACCCGGTCCAGCATCTTGAGATAGCCCATGACGTTGAGCGAGCCGTTGGCGAGGGCGTCCACGTCCGCCGGCATGACCGTCCCGGAGTACCCCGCTTCGGCGGTGATCGACGGCTTGCCGCGAGTCGTCGCGGTGTTCTCCAGGTAGCGGGAAGCGGCGGGGTCCTTGGGGCGATCGGCCGAAATGATGATGTGGTCCAGCCCGAAGGCGAGCACCATCGCCTTGGAGACCGAATCCTGCGCGGCGTTGCCGGTCACCGTCCAGTAGCTGTAGGGCCGCAGGTTCTCGTCGAGATCGCCGCCATGCAGGTCGATCAAATGGTCGCACTGCTCGACGATTTCCTTCGTAATCAGGTACGACGCGCGCTCGGTCTGGGTGCCGCTCACCGTGCCGGGGTAATACCGATTCATGCTTTTTCGATCAACCGGGTTGACGTGCGGCACCTTCTGCTCGAACGACGCGACGTTGACCAGCGGCACCAGGATCACGGTGCCCGCGATGGCCTTGGGGTCGAGGAGATCGATCAGTTTGACCACCGCGAGGATCGAAGCGTATTCGGTGCCGTGCGCCCCGGAGACCACCGCCAGCACCGGTCCCGGCCGGGCGCCGTTCACCACCGCGACCGCGATCCGGGTGCCTGAATCGACCCCTGCGGGCACCACGATCTCGCCGTAGGCCTTTTCTCCACGTTTGGCGGTCGCGGTCCCGACGGTCACGGTGGCGTGGGGGTCGGCCCCTTGCCGCTTCGCGTAGGCCGATGGCGCCAGGCTCACAGCGGCGGCCAGAACGAGGATGGCCTTCATGTCTTTCCTCCGGCGGAGTCCGGCTCCATGTTACCCCAGTTCCCGCGCCATTGCGAGGCCGCGACGCGGCCCCAGCAAATCTCCCGAGGATGCCTATGAACCGCCGCGAGTTCACCACCGCCGCGCTGGGCACGCTGGCCGGGGCCGGCCTGCCGATTCGATTCCGACAGGCCGCGCCGCGCGTCGACGGCGCCCGGATCAACGCGCACCTGAGCGCCTTGGCGGAATTTGGAAAGAACCCCCAGGGCGGAGTGAGCCGGGTAGCGTACACCGAGTTCGACCGGCAGGCGCGCGAAGTCGTTCTGGGGTGGCTGCGGGAGGCAAAGCTCGAGGCATCCATCGACGCCGGCGCCAACCTGGTGGGCCGCCGGGCCGGAACCGACCCCGCGCTCAAACCGATTCTCCTCGGGTCGCACGTCGATTCGGTGCCCGAAGGGGGCAACTTCGACGGTCAGGTCGGTTCCACCTCGGCCATCGAGGTGGCGCGGGCCCTCGATGCCGCGGGAATGCCGCTTCGCCACCCGCTCGAGGTCGTCATCTTTTCCAACGAAGAGGGCGGCACCATCGGCAGTCACACTCTCGCCGCCGGCCTCTCCCCCGCGGAGCTCGATCGGGTGTCCCAGAGCGGCAAGACCCCCCGCGACGGCATTCGATTTCTTGGCGGGGATCCCGACCGGCTGGACGCCGCGCGGCGGAAGCCGGGCGATATCGCCGCGTATCTCGAGCTGCACATCGAGCAGGGGAGCGTTCTGGATGAGCGGAAAATAGAGATCGGAGTCGTGGAGGGTATCGTCGGAATTCGCCACTGGGACGTAACCATCGAGGGATTCGCGAACCACGCGGGAACCACCCCGATGAACCGTCGCAGGGACGCGCTCCTGGTCGCGGCGCGCTGCATTGAGGCGGTCAATCGCCTGGTCACCGCAGTTCCCGGGCGCCAGGTGGGGACCGTCGGGAGGATCCGGGTCGAGCCCGGCGCCTACAACGTCATTCCCGGCCGGGTCGTGTTCGGGCTCGAGCTGCGCGATCTGGATGACGCGAAGATCCGGCGGCTCTACGAGACGATACACGCCGAATGTCAGCGCTTGGCCCGCGCCGGTGGCACCACCATCTCGCTGACCGAAAACCTTGCGATCCAGCCCGCGCTCACCGACCCCCGTCTCCGCCGGATCATCGGCGAGTCGGCGCGCGGCCTCGGGCTCTCGACGCTCTCGCTTCCCAGTGGGGCCGGGCACGATGCTCAGGAGATGGCTCGGCTCGGTCCGGTGGGGATGATTTTCGTCCCGAGCGTGAACGGGATCAGCCATTCCCCCAAGGAACTCAGCCGGCCGAGGGATATCGAGAACGGCGCGAACGTGCTGCTGCAGTCGCTGCTCAAGGTGGACGCGCTCCTCTAGGAGGAGCAGCTCACCGCAATCTCACGGTCCTCCGCCGTGGGCGGCTCCGCGAATCGCTCCATGCCGGGGTGTTCGTCGTACGGCGCAGCGAACAGCCGCCGCAGCTGCTCGATCAGGGCGAAATCCCCCTCCTGCGCCCGCTTGATCGCCTCCTGGGCGATCCAGTTCCGGAGCACGTACTTCGGGTTGACCCGCCGCATCCGCTCCGCCCGCTCGGCGTCGAGGCTCCCTTCGGCGCCGAGCCGCGCGGCGTAGCGACTGGCCCACGCACCGTAAGCCGCCGTTCCGTCCTCCGTGGCCCGCTCACCGCCGGCGCTTTTGAATTTCCCCAGGCCCCGGAAGAACCTCGCGTAGTCCGCCTGCTCCGCCTGCAGGAGGGACAACAGATCTCGCACCAGCGCCGCGTCCTCCTCCCGCTCGGTGAGGAGGCCCAGCTTGGCCCGCATCAGGCGCTCGTACTCCGGGACGAACGCGTGCCAGTAGGTTCCCAGCTCCTGCTGGGCTTTGTCGAGGTCGATCAGCGACAGCAGCGCCTCCCCGAAGCGCGCGCAATTCCACATCCCGACCCCGGGCTGCTGGGCGAAGGCATAGCGTCCCTCGGTGTCGGTGTGGTTGCAGATGAAACCGGCGTCGTAGTCGTCAAGGAAACCGTAGGGGCCGTAGTCGAGGGTAAGGCCGAGCACCGACATGTTGTCGGTGTTCATGACCCCGTGCGCGAAGCCCGCCGCCATCCATTGTGCCATGAGCCGTGCGGTGTGCTGGCAAACTTCGCCGAAGAACGCCCGGTAGCGGTCTGGTGCTCCGGTCAATTCCGCGAAGTGCCTCCCGATGACATAGTCCGCCAGCTCCCGGACTCGGTCGGTCGCTCCCAGGGCGGCGAAGTACTGAAAGCTCCCGAACCGGACGTGGCTGGGTGCCAGCCGGAGCAGGGTGGCCGCCGTTTCCACCGCCTCCCGCTGGATCGGCAGGTCGCTTCCCACCACGGCGAGCGCGCGGGTGGTCGGAATGCCGAGTCCGTGGATTGCCTCGGACGCGAGATACTCGCGGATGGCGGAGCGGAGCACCGAGCGCCCGTCGCCATGCCGGGAATAACGGGTCTGCCCGGCGCCCTTCAGGTGGAGGTCCCAGGACTCTCCACGTGCGTTCCTGACCTCGCCGAGCAGAATGGCTCGGCCGTCGCCCAGGCGCGGAACCCACACTCCGAATTGATGCCCGGCGTACACCTGGGCGATCGGCTCCGAGCCGGGAAGGTGGCCGGCGCCGCTCAGGTACCGGAGGAGCTCCGCGGTGCTGGCCTCGGTGGGATCGAGCTCGAGCAGCGCGGCGGCATCCGGGTTGAAGGCCACCAGGTAGGGGTCGGGAAGGGGACTGGGGTCCACCACCTCGTAGAACGCCGGGCTGAGCCGTGCGTAGCTATTGTCGAAGGGGAGATCGGCGGGGCGGCGCATCCACGAAAGATAGGCCGCGCGCCTCCCTCTGGCCCGGGACTCCGATCCGGGTGATATTCGCTCCGCCGGCCGAATCCATTCGACCCGCTCCGAAAGGCGCCAGGCATGCCCTCGAGCTCCCTTGCCCGCACCGCCCTCCTTCGAATGTCGAAGAGCGGGTGGCTCGCCGATAAGGTTATGACCCGCCCCTTCGCCAAGAGGGCCATCAAGCGATTCATGCCCGGGGAGGAACTCTCCGACGCGCTCGACGCCTCACAGGCGCTCGGCACGGACCAGCTCGGGACCGTCCTGACCAAGCTGGGTGAGAACCTCACCGCCCAGGGCGAGGCCGATGCGGTGCGGGACCACTACCTCGGCGTCTTCGATCAGGTCGCGGCCCGAAAGCTCAACTCACACGTCAGCGTCAAGCCCACCCAGCTCGGGCTCGACTTTTCCCAGGGCCGCTGCGCGGAGCACCTCGAGACGCTCGCGCAGAAGGCCCAAGCGACCGGAGTCTACTTCTGGCTCGACGTGGAAGACTCGAGCTACGTGGACCGGACCCTCGAGTTGTACCGCGGGCTCCGCGCGAAGCATGAGAGGGTCGGGCTGGCGATGCAGGCGTACCTCCGCCGCACCCCCCAGGATCTGGCCGCACTGCTTCCCCTGAAGCCGACGGTCCGGCTGGTCAAGGGCGCTTACGCCGAGCCGGCGCACGTGGCGTTCCCGGCCAAGCGGGACACCGACTTTGCATACTATGAGCTGGCCTCCCAGCTCCTCGCCGCCGCCGCAAAGGGACAGGCCATGCCGATCTTCGGTACCCATGACCTGACCCTGGTCCAGCGGATCGTGGCAAAGGCCGCGTCCCTGGGCGTCGTGGACGGCGGTTACGAAATCCACATGCTCTACGGCATCCGCATGGCTGAGCAGCGCGCCCTCGCCGCGCAGGGACACTCGGTCAAGACGCTGATCAGCTACGGCAGCTCCTGGTTTCCGTGGTACATGCGGCGCCTCGCCGAGCGGCCGGCCAACGTCTGGTTCGTCATGAAGAGCATGCTCTCGGCGTGAGGAATCCCCGGGTTGCCCGAAACCGATTCAACCGGTATTCGTAATGCTCGTCGCTTCCTCCCGGGGGGCCAATGTTCGCTGACCCGTTGTCGCGCCGCGCCTTTCTCGCCGCGGCTGGAACTGCCGGCGCCGCCTGGCTCGCCGTCGACCCCGGCGTGATGCAGGCGGCGCTCATCCATGCGCGCCGGACCACTGCTCTGCCGCCGCCCTATCGGTTCGACGCGCTGACCGCCGCGCAAGCCGCCGACCTCGAAGCCATCGCCATGCGAATCTTCCCCTCCGACGGAACTCCCGGAGCCAAGGAGGCCGGCGTCATTCACTTCATGGATAAGGCCCTCTCAACCTTTGCCGCGCCCCAGAAGGAGCCGGTGCTTCTCGGGCTGGCGGACTTGAACCAGCGCGCCGGCGCGCAGTGGCCCGGCACCACCTCCTTCGCGGCCCTCAAGCCGGAGCAGCAGGATCAACTGCTCAAGACCATCGAGCAAACGCCGTTCTTCGGCAACACCCGCTTCGCCACGATCGCCGGGATGTTCGCCAATCCCTCGTGGGGCGGAAACGCCGGAGAAGTCGGGTGGAAGCTGCTCGGCTTCGAGGCCCACGGGATCTATCAGCCGCCTTTCGGCTACTACGATGCCGAACTCCGGAAGGGGGGCTGACCGATGCAGGCCCGTCCGGCGCGGAAGTATCCGCTCAACGCGGAAGTGGATTTCGTCATCGTCGGCTCCGGGGCGGCGGGTGGTGTGGTGGCCAAGGAGCTGTCGACCAGGGGGCATTCGGTCGTGGTGCTCGAAGCGGGGCCGCGGCTCAAGCCCAGCGAGTTCGAACACGACGAATTCAAGTACCTCATGCAGGGAGGGATCACCAACAACAATCCGGTGACCTGGCGGCAGACCGAGCAGGACGAAGCCCAGCCGAATCAGGGCGGGGTCCTGGCCGCGCGCCTGGTGGGCGGAAGCAGTGTCCACTTCACCGCGAACTTCTGGCGGTTTCACGAGATCGATTTCATCGAGCGCGGCAAGCTCGGCGCGATCCCCGGCGCCAATCTGGCGGACTGGCCGATCAGCTACGCCGATCTGGAACCCTACTACAGCAAGGTGGACTGGCAGGTGGGTGTCTCCGGCGCTCCGGGGCCCTTCGACCCGCCGCGATCGCGGCCATTTCCGCTGCCACCGCTCCCGGTCAAATCCTCAGGCGTACTCTTCGAGCGGGGCGCCCGGAAACTCGGCCTCCATCCCCAACCTTCTCCAATGGCCATCCTCTCCCGGCCCTTCAACGGCCGGAACGCCTGCCAGCAGTGCGGCTATTGCATGTTCTTCGGGTGCGAGTTCGGCGCCAAGAGCTCGAGCCTCGCGTCGGTGATCCCCGTCGCCGAAGCCACCGGCCGCTGTGAAATCCGGCCCAACAGCTATGTCGCCAAGGTGGAAATGAACGACCGCGGCCGGGTTACCGGAGTCAGCTACTTCGACAAGGACCGGAAGGAGCAATTCCAGCGCGCCAAGGCGGTGGTGCTCTCCGCCAACGGGGCGGAAACCCCGCGCCTCCTGCTTATCTCGGCTAACGGTCAATTCCCCAATGGGCTCGCCAACTCGAGCGGGTACGTCGGCAAGCACTTGATGTTCAACGGAAACACCGTGACGATGGCGCTCTTCGAGCATCCCCTCAATGAATTCAAGGGGGCGCAGGTTACCCGGAACCTTCACGATTTCTACGACAGCGATCCGAAGCGGGGCTTCTACGGCGGCGGAGGGATCGACGCCCGCTTCCAGCAATATCCGATCATCTTCGGGCTGGGCGCGCTCCCTCCGGACGCCCCCACCTGGGGCAGCGGGTACAAGCGCCTCCTCGGCGAGTATTTCAACCGGACCATGACCATTGCCGGGCACACCACGTCGCTTCCGGTCGAGAGCAACAGCATTTCCCTCGACCCGAAGGTAAAGGACCCCTGGGGGCTCCCTGCGATTCGGGTGACCTACAAGGACCACGACGACGACATCAAGATCATGCAGTTCATGGCCGACCGCGCCAAGGAAATCGGCGACGCCGCCGGCGCCCAGAAGGTCTGGAGCGTTCCGGTCGGCGTGTCGAACGGCACCGCGCATTTGCTCGGCACCTGCCGGATGGGGAATGATCCCAAGACGTCGGTGATCGACCCGAACCACCGCACCCACGACATTCCCAATCTCTTCCTCTGCGACGGCAGCAGCCTGGTCACCTCCGGCCGCGGTCAACCCACCATGACCATCATGGCGCTCGCCTTCCGGGCGGGGGAGAGGATCTCGGCGCTGGCAAAACGGGGAGAAATCTGACGGGTTACCGATCCAGGTAGTCCTGAAAGGTGATCTGCAGCATCGCCCGCCCGAGCCGCAGCTCGCGCTCGCCCACCCGGCCGGTGCTGGAAGTGATCCGGTCGGGGATATGCTCCCAGACCAGCCCGCCGCTCTCGGTCACCAGTCCGAAGCCGTCGTCGAAACTGTAGTAGGCCCACGGGCGATGGGGCTCCCCGAACAGATTCCGGCCGAATCGGTAGCGCTCTCCCCCCGGCAGCCGGAGCAGGCCGAGGAGTGTCGGCGCCAGATCCACCTGGCTCGCGACCCCGTTCCATACCGCTCCCGTCCGCGCCAGCGCCCCGCCGGTCCACAACATCGGGATGTGATACCAGCTCTCGGCTGACTTGTAGGGTACCGTGGCGTCGGTGCGCTCGAGTTTCTTCGAATGATCGGCAACGATGACGACCAGAGTGCGGGCCCACCAGGGCTCCTGTGCCGCTTGGCGCAGGAAGTCACCCAGAACGTGGTCGGTGAACGCGAGAGAATTGAGGAAGCGGGATTCCCCGTCTTCCCCGGGGATCCGCGCCGGCCCCGGCACGTCAAATGGCTCGTGACTGCTCAGAGTGAGCCAGGTGGCGAAAAAGGGCTCCCGCGTGTGCTCCAGATCCGCGAGGACCCGCTCCGCCACGGCGTCGTCGTGGGCTCCCCACAAGGAGCTCCATGACGATGAAGGGAAGTCCGGCTTGCTGAGTACCCGCCCGAAGCCCCCCTCCACCACGAAGCTCCCAATATTCGCAAACCCGAGCTCGCCGCCGTAGTAGAACGCGCTGGTATAGCCGGCGCCCGCGAGATCTGCGGAAAGAGTGGGCAGGGTGGCGGCCTTCGAGGGGACCATGAGAATGGAAGCAGTGGGCACCGTCGGGGCGCCGGCAAGCAGGGCCGCGAGTCCTTTCTCGGTCCGGTCGCCGGCGGCGTAGAATCGCCGGAACAGAAGCCCCGATGCCGCCAGCCGGTCGAATTCGGGCGTGGCGCCCGCCACGCCGCCCAATCGCTCCACCGCGCGCGCGGTGAAGCTTTCCCAGACGATGAGGACGATGTTGGGGCGTTCCACCATCAGGACGCCGCCGCCCCCGCCGCTCCCCGGGGAGTCCACCTCCGCACTCCGGATGACCATCCGGGCCGAGTCGGGCGGCAGGGTGAGGTACGGGTTTACCCGCCGGTTGAGCCCCTTGATCCAGGAATCGAAGAAATTCCAGCCTACGTTGAGCGCCGCTTGATTCGCGAACGGCGCGGCGGAGAAGTAGGCGCTGCTCTGATTGATCGGGATCTGCTGAATTCCGCCGCGGGCGGGAATTACCAGGAGGAGGGCGCAGAACGCGAGCGGGAGCGCGCCGGCCGGGTGCGCCGGGGGAAGCGCGGCCAGGCGCGGCTGGAACACCCGCCGAAGGATTCCGGCGAATAGCAGGGTGATCCCCGCCGAGAGCCCGAGCAACAGCCAGCGGGGTCCGGCTCCGGCGGATGCCCAGACCTCCCGTGGGTGTGGAAGGTACTCGAGCACCGCGGCATCGATCCGACGGCCCCATTGCTGGAAGATCTCCAGATCGACCGCGGCCATCAGGGCCAACACCGCCGTGGTGAGGAGGGTGTAGCCGAGCAGCAGACGCCCGGTCCGGCGCTGGATCGGCCCTATGGTCGAGAGTGCGATCAGCAGGAACGGAATGAGCGACAGGTAGGCCGCAGCGGAAAGATCGAGGGCCAGACCGTGCCGCAGGACTCCCGCCAACGTGCCGGCCGGAAGTCCGGCGGCGCGTTCCCGATGATAGGCGAGGAATCCCAGCCGGAGCGCGGTGAAGAACGCGAGCCAGTAGCCGAGATACCAGATCAGAAGTCTGAAGCGGGCGGGCATCCCTGAAGGATAAACGGAAGCGGGGGGTCGCCTCGCGACCCCCCGCTCACCGCTGACTGCGCCTCGCCCGCGCCGTTACGGATGCGCCGAACGATGGCGGGTCTTGAGATCGATGTCGAACGTCCTGCCGCCGATCGTCAGCGTAACGGTCTGGGTCCCATTGAAGGTGACGGTTGCGGTCCGCTGAATCGTCTGTCCGTCCCTCGGCCCCCCCACGAACGTGACGGTGCAGGTGTGGGTGATCGAGCCGCTGATCGGAAACCGATCTTCGCCGCGCGGAACCGGGACCACCACGTTGGTGACCGTCAGGGTGCATTCCAGGTTGTAGGAGCGGTCCCCGCCGTCGGTGTGGCGGCTTCGGGTGATGTGGCTCGTGCCGGTGCCGTTCCAGGTGCGCTGGGTCTCGTCGCCGGCCAGACCGGTCGCGGTCATGTCGCGGGTGCGATCCACCGTGGCGGCCCAGCTCTCGCCGTCGCGCTCGCCGGTCTCATGGTCCTGCACGTTGGCCTTGGCGGTCAGCGCGGCGTCATAGTGATCCTGCGAGACGTTGCCGGCGTCCCAGAACGCGTAGCTCCGGGTGATCGTCAGCTTGCCGTTGTCGCGCGTCACCGGCGGGCACTCGAGCCGCTTGGTGGTCGCGTTGTAGGGGCAGTTGGCGGACGGGTTGAAATCGCCGCTGCCGGGCGACATCGCCGGCGAGAGGATCGTGAAGAACACCGGCTCCCGCATCACGTCCACGGTCTCCCCTGTGTTGTCGGCCACGACCTG
>JBGPVQ010000062.1:0-10366 GCA_041491785.1 Gemmatimonadota bacterium
CACCGATTTCGACGTCGCCGACTACTTCATCGAGGACGATCTCAAACAGGCGGCGGTTGTCGTGGCAACGGTGGCCTACCAGACCGCCATGGCGGACGCGAAGGTGCCCCGGCCACCGCTCCCCGCGCCGCATCGCTGAGCACGGGTCGCCCGAACGGCGAAACCGCGGTATCATCCCCGGCATGCGGACCGCCCTCTTCGGCCTGACCCTCGCGCTGGCCGGCGCCCTCCCGCTCCGCGCCCAGCAACCCGTCGCTGCGGTGCCGTACACCATCTACATCTCCAGCGAGTCGGCCGATATCGTCACCCGCATCGAGGTCGGTCCCGCCGGCTGGCGCAAGGTGCGCGAAGTCCCCGTCGGCACCCTGCCCACCGACCCCGACGGACCCCACAACGTCGCCGTCGCTCCCGACGGCCGTTTCTGGTATGTCTCGATCGCGCACGGAACGCCGTGGGGCTCGGTGTGGAAGTTCGCGACCGGCACCGACTCGCTCCTGGGCCGGGTGCCGGTCGGGATGTTTCCCACCACGGTCGGCCTCTCTCCCGATGGTGAGTGGGCCTTTGTTCCCAATTCCGATTTCCATGGCGATCGCGGCCGCCGGAACACCGTCTCGGTGATCTTCACTCCCGACCTGCGCCAGGTCACCGAGGTCCCTCTGTGCGACATGCCGCACGGATCCCGGGTGAACCACGCCGGCACCGCGGTATACATCGCCTGCATGATGTCCGACGAATTGGTGGTCCTCGATCCGTCCACCTTCGGCGTCACGCGGCGGGTGGCCCTCAGTAGCGGCACGGCGATGAACCCGGCGGAGCACGCCGGCATGGAGACCCACGCGCCGGGAGCCGCGAGCAGCACCATGCCGGGCCAGAATCCCGACTGCCTCACCACCTATGTGAGCGTCTCCCCCGACGACCGGTTGGTGTATCTGGCGTGCAATCACGGCAACGAGCTGCAGGTGCGGGATGCGGTGACCATGGCGTTGACGCGCCGCCTTCCCACCGGCGCCGGCGCCTATAACGTCGAGCCCTCACCCGACGGACGCTGGGTCCTGGTGACCAACAAGAAGGCCCAGAGCGTGAGCGTCTTCGACACTCGTACCTGGGCCGAAGCGGCGCGGATTCCGACGACCAAGCGGATTCCCCACGGCATCGCGTTCTCGCCGGACGGTCGCTACGCGTTCGTCAGCCAGGAGTCGGTGGGAACCGATCCCGGCGCCGTCGACGCAATTGACCTCGCCACCCTCGCCCGCGTGGCCTCGCTCCCCCTTCCCCTCCAGCCGACCGGCATCGCCATCTGGCGGGGGCACTGACCGCGGGGGTCAGGGAATCGCCGGCCGCTTCTCCTCCCGCGGCTCCAGCCGCACCGCCCAGAGGCCGCTGAACACGTCGTTCGCCCAGACCAGTCCGTTGTGATAGAAGGCGCCCCAGGTCATCGCGGCGTTGGGGACTACGCCGCGCGAGTCGCCGGTGTGCACCTTGGCCATCTCGCGTCCCTGCGCCATGAGATCGCCGCGCAGCTCGCCGGAGATGTCGAGCACTCGGAGCCCACCCTGGTAGTCGCCCATGTAGAGCGTGTCCGCCACGATCCAGATGTTGTGGGACCCTCCGTCCGCCGGCTCGTACCAGGCGACCTCCCGGGGGTGGGCATAGTCGCTCATGTCGATGACGTGCAGCCGCCCGTTCGCCTTGCCCAGGGGGAGATCCGGCAGCTGGATCCCCTGCACCCGCGCGGAGAACACCTCGTCCCCGGCGAAGACGTAGTTCCCCTTCCGCCAGGACGTATGGGTTCCCCGCACGAACCCCGGGCCGCCCTCCCGCTCGACGTCCCGGTACAGCGCGTTCAGGTCGTACTTGTATTGGGAAACCAGCTGCGGATTGGTCGGTGAGCCCCCCCGAATCCCGTTGCCCACATCGAGGATGACCACGCCCTCGTTCCAGTAGGACAGCGAGGCGAGCCCGTCGCGAATGTCGATATCGTGCAGGTAGCGGCCCGCCGCCACCTCGCGGGTCTGCCACCGGGCCACCTCGCGCGGGTTCTTGGGATCGTTCAGGTCGATGACCCGCATGCTGCCGGTGGCGTCGTCGGTCAGGTAGACATGGGTGCCGTAACGGGGCTGGGTGTACACGAAAGCCGAGTGGACGCCTCCCGTCACGGTCTCGGTGTACTCCGACAGCGGCTTCGGGTGGGCGGGGTCCTCGAGCGAAAGGATCACGATGCCGTTGCGGCGGCTCGATGCCTCCTCGCGGGTGAGCACCAGGTAACGCCCGTCTGCGGTGGTCATCACGTCGTTGATCAGGCGGGCGTCCACCAGCACCGAGTCGGTAATCCGGAGCGCCGAAGGATCAGAGATGTCCAGTGCGTAGACCCGGTCGCCCAGCGTGCCGAGATAGCCGTGGCGGCCATCGGGGTGGGGCCAGAACTCGGTGGTGGGGAGTTTGCTGAGGGGCAGGCGCCCCACCGTCACCGCCGCGCGGCGGATGTCGCGCGCGCGCACCCGGACCGTCGCCTCCGCACTGGCACTCCCGAGCGACGCGGTGACCGTGTAGGTGCCGGCCAGGTAGGGGACGAAGGTCCCGTCCGTTTCGATTTGGCCGTCACCGGGCGCGATGGACCAAGCCGGCGAGAGTCCGGCGATCTCCTTCCCGCCCGCATCCCGCGCCGCCGCCTGGAAGCGCAGCACGTCTCCGCTGCGCGCCTCCGCCGCGCCCCCAGTCACCTCCAGGCTGCGGACCGCGTTGGGCAGCACGGTCACGGCAAGCGTCGCGGAGGCGGCGCCCGCCGAGGCGGTAATGCGGGTGCCCCCCGCCGCCCGTGCGACCAGGCGGCCGGCCGCCGTCACCTCGGCGACGCCCGGCGCGCTCGACGCCCACCGCACCGGATCCTGCCGCCGGTCCCCGGTTGCCGCGAACACCTCCGCGACCAGCGTCACCCCCTGTCCCGCGACCAGCCGCGACACCATCGGTGCGATCGCGATGCGGGCCGCCACCCCCGGAAGCACCGCCACGATCACTTCGACCGGCGCGCTCGGCCGGGTGCCCGGAACGACGGCCACCGCGCTGAACACCAGGCGGCCGGGGTATCCGGTCCGCACCAGGCCGCTTGAATCCACCGCCCCTTCCAAGTTGAAGCTGGCGGGAAACCAAAGAATTCGCGCGTTCGGCACCGGCCTGCCGGCGGCATCGTACGCGTCCCCCCGAAGCCGTAGGGTGTCTCCGGCGGTGACCGTCGGCCGCGCGGGAGCGACGGCGATGCGCGCCACCGGACTGGGCGGCAGGCCCTGCGTGGGCTGCTGCAGCGTGAGCAGAAGAGTGAGTGCGAACATCATCTGTCCTCCGAAGAATACGAAAAGGCTCAGCGCTTCCTCTTCCTGGCGGATCTTCCGGCCGGCCGCTTCGCCGACTTCGCCGCTCGCGCCCGGCGGGCGACCTCGACCGCCTGTTCCGCCCAGGCCCGCAGCCGCTCGGGCTCCTCCAGAACATCCACCGGTGTTTCGTAGTACCGCATCCCTTCGCTCTCCGCTCCGTACGGACGGAACGGGCCCAGCCCGAGTGCCTCGAAATCGCCGCGGTTAGTCTCGTCCACCTTGAGGTAGAGCGTGTCGTTGGCGATGAGCGCGAAAAAGAGATCCCCGGAGTAGATCCCCACTCCGCCGAACATGCTCCGCGCCGTGACACTCCGCACCACCCGCCCGAGCTGGTCCAGCGCGAAGGCGCGATAAGAGGGGGAGACGGGCACCGGGAAAAGGTACCGCGCCGCTTCCCGAGCGTCGAGCGCACTGGCTAAAGCAGCGCCCGCCGCTTGAGCCGGTCGTATTGCGCCACCACGGCGCGAGCGGCGCCGTCGGGCCGGACGTCGAGCACCATCACGCCGTGGCCCCGAAGCTCGGCCAGCGCATCCTCCCTCGCTTCGAGCAGCTCTTCCACCGCTGCGCGCTCGTAGGCGGCGTCGACGCTGCTCGGCCGCGCGGCCGCGACCCGCTCCAGCGAGGGATCCCGCAGCGCCACGGCGAGCGGCAGGTGCCGCGGGCGGAGGGCCCCGGCCTGCGCGACCAGCGCTTCGCTCGCGGTGCGATCGATGACATCGGTGAAGAGTACCGTGAGGGCGCGCTTCCGGTTCCGGCTCGCGAGATAGGAAAATGCCGCGGGGTAGTTGGGCTCCACCAGGCGCCCCTCGATCCCGGCCAGTCCGTCGAGAACCGCGCGGAGGGCGCGCCGTCCCCGTGCCGGCGGGATGAACCGCGAAACCGTGTCCGCGAACACCATCAGGCCGACGTTGTCGTCGTGGCTTACCGCCGCGTGCGCCAGCGCCAGCGCCGCGTCGATCGCAGCGTCGAGCCGCGAGCGGCCGTCGAGCTCGGCGGTGAGCAGGCGCCCGGCGTCGATCACGATCATCACCTGCTGGCGGCGCTCCTCCTCGTACTGGCGGACGATCAGCTTGCCCCGCCGCGCAGTGGCCTTCCAATCGATGGTGCGAATGTCCTCGCCCGGCACCCACTCCTTGAGGCTCTCGAATACCCGCCCTTCCCCGATGCGCCGCACGTTGCGGAATCCCGCCTCCCGGCGGCGCTGCGCCATCGTGGGCAGCGACCGCAAGGCGCTCTCCCGAAGGCTCGGGTACACCGTCGTGCGCCAGGGGACCTCCACCCGGCCCTGCCGCCACGCCAGGCCGAGTCCGCCCGCCACCCGAAGGTGAATCGAGCCACCCACCGCTCTCCCCCGTCGCACTGGCCTCACCAGGATTTCCTCGCGGAGCGCGCCGGCGGCGGGAAGCCGGATCATCCGTTCGCCGCCGGCGTCGAGCAGCCCGGGAAATTCCTCTCGCACCCGAACCAGAAGCAGCCGCCAGAGCGGATTGCGCCACTGGTAGGACACCGGCATCGGGTTGCCCACCGAGAACGCCGGCGGCGCCTCCCGCGACACTCCGAACCGCCCGAAGTCGATCCGCGCCAGCCCCGCGGCCTCCACCCCCAGGAGGGTAAGCCAGACGACGTCGGCGATGAGCAGGAGCACCGCGGCGCCGGGCCACGCCAGCCGCAGGAGCGCAAGGAGCCCGAGCGCCGCCGCGACCAGATACCATTGCCGGGACGGAAAGATCATCCCCGCGGCGCTTCCACCCGCTCCAGCAGACTCTTGAGCGCCGTGTCCGCGGTGACACCCTCCAGCTCGAGCTCAGGCGCCACCATAACCCGGTGGCGCAGCGCGGGGACCGCCATGCCCTTCACGTCGTCCGGAATCACGTAGTCGCGGCCTTCGAGCAGCGCCGCCGCCTGTGCCAGCTTGAGCAGCGAGACGCTGGCCCGAGGGGAAGCGCCCAGGGTCAGCGCCGGTGCGTCGCGGGTCGTGCGCACCAGCGAGGTGACGTAGGTAATCAGGCTCGGCTGGACCCGCACCCCCCGCACCGCCTGGCGCAGCGCGGCCAGCCCGCCGGCGTCCAGCACGCGCCGGGTACCGAAGCTTGCCGGCTCCGCCGCCTCGAAGCCGCCCAGCACCCGCTGTAGCACGCCGTCCTCTGCCGCCTGATCGGGATACCCCACCATGCTCTTCAGCATGAACCGGTCGAGCTCCGCCTCAGGCAGCGGGTAGGTCCCTTCGAATTCGATGGGATTCTGGGTCGCGAATACGGTGAAGCTCTCGCTCATCGGGTGCTGGACACCATCCACCGTAACGCTTCGCTCCTGCATGGCTTCCAGCAGCGCCGCCTGAGTCTTGGCGGGGGCGCGATTGATCTCGTCGGCCAGCACCAGGTCGGCGAAGAGCGGCCCGGGCCGGAAGCGAAATTCGCTCTGCGCCGAGAGCACGCTCACCCCGGTAATGTCCGAGGGCATCAGGTCGGGAGTGAACTGGATCCGGCGGAATTCGAGCCCGAGGACCTCGTTGAGGGCCCGGACCAGCAGGGTCTTGGCGGTTCCCGGGGGACCCTCCAAGAGGACGTGTCCCCGCGCCAGGAGGGCCACCAGCGCCTCGCGGAGCGCGGCGTCCTGGCCCAGGACGACGCGCCCCACCTGCTCGAGCACCGCGCGGGCCGCCGCGGCGTGGGCCGCTACCTCGGTGGTGTTCATGGTCGGAGCTCCTCCCAAAGGTCTTCCACGGCATTGGCGGCCGCGAGCACGCTCGAAGACGGCTGGCCCGGCCGGATGAGGGTGCGAAGGGTTCGAACCGCCGTCCGGGCCCGCGGACGAGTCAGTGATCGCTCCAACTGTCCGAGCCACGCCGCCGCGTTACCCCGCCCGCGGAGCGCCCCGGGCGCCACCCGGCGGCGGAGCCCGCGCACCAGCGCAGCGATGGCGACGTCGTGCCCCCGCGCCGCACCCAGCGCGCCGGCCAGCGCCCGCACGTGCTCAAGCTGGCTCCGCCGGGTCCGGACGATGCCGCTGCGGGCGGGGCCGAAACGCGCCGCGCCGAAGAGCAGCGCGATCAGCCCGACAGCCGCCGCCTGCCAGGCCGCCCAGCCCCAGGGGGAGCGGAGGCTCCAGTCCAGAGTCGCCCGCGCCAGCGATCCCGAAGCGCCGAAGCCGTGATGATACTCCTCGAACACCACGCGCTCACTTCCTTCCGTCAACATCCGGAGCACCACCGCTCCGGCGGCCGTCCGCCGAACCACCCGGTTCCGGAAGAGATTCACGTCGGAAACCAGCGTCACCGAGCGCGCGACATCGGCCCGCGTAAGCCGCAGCGCCACTATCGCGCCGGCGGGGCCCAGCAGCAGCGTGTCCACCGCGGCGATCGCCGGCACCCGGCAGGGCGCCGCTCCGATATCGATGATCCGGCTCGAGTCGGACGCGACCGTTTCCCGGGTCGGCACCAGCGTCTGGTGCACCCAGGCGGTCTCCTTCCCGGTCGGGCCTCCCGGTAGCGCGACCGCGATGGAGTCGAACCGCCGCCGGGCGAGCCGGTAGCCGAAGCACCGCATTACCGGCTCGGTGCCCCGGCCTGCAACCAGCAGGTGCCCGCCCCGGTCGGTCGAGTCCCGGTTGAACTCGAGCACCGCGCCGGTCTCCGGCGGCGAGAGCGGCGCGCTCGGGTCCAGGACCACTAGGGTCTGCCGCTTGGCGGGCGGCAGGTAGCGAAGCTCCTGGGACCGCTCCCGGAAGCGCCGCACTGCCAGGCCGAGACGCTCCACCGCATCGGCCAGTCCACGGACTCCGTTCGGCCCGGCGAGAAAGCTCGAGGGACGAGGGTCTTCATCCGGGCGCCGGGCCCGCGCTCTGCCGATGCCGCCGGTGATGATCACCAGCACCGTCAGAACCGCGAGGCCCAGCAGCGTTTCGTTACGCGGTCGCATAGCGCTCCGCCACCGAACGCCGGCGCCACTCGGCGAACTCGGCCGGTCCGCAGGGCAGCCGCGCGAAGGCGTGACTGTAGAGCACGCCGACAAGCTCCCGGAACGCCTGGCGCCGGTCGGCCGGCAGCTCGGCCTCGGTGGCGTACTCAATCGGCGTCTTGCTGGGATGGAAGCGGACGGCCCGGCGCCGGTCGAGCTCGAGCACCAGCCCGAGGAAGTCCAGCTGCATTGCCTCGACGAATCGACCCGAGGCCGCCAGACGATCCGCCTCGTGACGATACCATGCCGGCGTGCGTGGGCCGGCCGGTGCCGCCGTCCGGGCACCGGGCGCTCCTCCGCCGGCCCGCACCGTGCGAATGAAGCCCCACGCGGCGTGGGCGAAGATCGCCGCCAGCAGCGCCCCGAGAATCCACGGCAGCGCATTGAACAGCGCGGGATGGGTGTCCTGCAGCACAACGAGCCATCGCCGGAGCGCCGCCAACCACCGGCCGAGAAAGGCCAGCGGATCGGTGGACTCCACCCATCGGTATCTCGGTCCGGCAAAGACCGAGTCGAGAACGGCGCGAAGGGAATCGGTGCTCGGCTGCATCAGGCGGGTTGCAGCGCCGAGGCCAGCAACTCGAGGTCAAAGCCTTCCTTGCGCACCCGGAGGTCGTAGTAGATCACCGTGGGCAGCACGTAGAGGAGCGGGTAGAGCAGCACCTCGAGAATCGCCTGAACCGCCAGCACCCCGAGAGCCTGGACCCCCGAGGCCCCGGGACCCGTGAATAGGCTGAGGCCCATCCCGGGAATCGAGAGCAGCAGAAACCCCACGAAGACCGTGCCGAACACCTTGCCCTTGTACCCTCGGGTGAGCTCCCAGGAGCGGCTCAGCGCCGCTGAGGACGTGGGAGGTGATTCGAGCACGGCTACGGCCGTGCTCACGAAGTAGCCCGAAAAGACGATCAGCCCCGGAACGAACAGAAGAATCGTCCCCAGAACCACCCGGACCCCGACGTTGAGCGAAATCTCGATCAGCCGCACGATCAGCGGGAGCGATCGATGGAGCGCCGCCGCCGCCGTGGTCGCCCGGCCGAGATAACTGTCCGAGACGATGAACGTCGTGGCCGCCGCTCCGATGGTGCCGAGCACGAGTGAGAGAAGCAGGATCAGGAGCGCCAGGACGAGGTGGCCCGACGCGCCCTCACTCGCGCCGATGTACACCGAGAGCAGCGCCGGCGCCGCCCGGCAGATCAACGCCACGGTGAGCAGCGGCGTGAACAGCGCGCGGTAGAGACCGAACGACACGTCCAGAATCTCGCCCAGCGAGAGGGGGCGTAGCGTGGGGGGATTCATCGCGAGCTCCACCGCGGAGGGGAGGGCTGCCGGCTGGCAGCAATATCGAAGCCGCACCCGGACTTGGGAAGAGCGGTACCGCGACGGTAGATTCGCTGCACGCTTCCCCTCATGCCCACTCCCGCCGCGGCGCCTCCGGATCATCGCCAGCATCTCGAAGTCGAGACGCCGGAACAGGTCGTGCTCGATTACGAAATCGCCGGAATCGGGAGCCGCGCGCTCGCCGCGACCCTGGACCTGGCGATCGTCCTCGCGGTCATCCTGATTCTCGCGATGATCCTCCAGCTCTGGCCGAAGCAGGGCGCGACCTGGGCCCGGGCCGTGCTGGGCCTCGCAGCGTTCGCCGTGGTCTGGGGCTACTACACCCTCTTCGAGGGTCTCTGGCGTGGGCAGACACCCGGAAAGCGGGCGCTCGGCTTGCGGGTCATTCGCGACACCGGACACGGCATCGGCCTGGCCGACGCCGCCGCGCGCAATCTGCTCCGCGCCGCGGATCTGCTCCCGCCGCCGTACCTCCTGGGTGCCCTCCTCGTCGCGGTGCATCCCAAGGCCAAGCGCCTCGGCGATATGGTCGCAGGCACCGTGGTCGTCCGCGATCGGCCCGTCGCCCTCCCGGCGCCCTCCGAACCGGGTCAGTCCCCCGCGCCGTCGGAAGCCGCGGGAGCGCCCGAGCTCCTCGACGAGGAGTTCCGCCTCCTCCGGGAATTTGCCGATCGCTCCGCGTCACTTCCGCCCGAGACGCGCGACCGCCTGGCGCGGCAGATCGCCGCCCGCTTCGCCCCGCGCTACCCCAACCGCCCGGCGGGCGCCATCGCGTTCCTTGCCCACCTGTACCGGGATGAGCTCGAGCGCCGCCGGGGGCGCTTCGGCGCGATCGTGACCGCGGCATCCAGTCCGTCCGCCGGAGCCAGCGCGGTGGCGGAGCGCCTCATCGCTCGAAAAGGCGGCCGCTGGAGCGAGTTCGCCGTCCTGGCCGAGCGGGTGTCCCGGAAAGGGCTCGACGATCTCGCCGCCGAAGAGCTGCCGGATTTCGCGCGCCGCTACCGCGAAGTCGCGGCCGACCTGGCACGGGCTCGAACCTACGGCGCGAGTCCGGTGGCGCGGGCCCGACTCGAGCGGCTGGTCGCTGCGGGACACAGCGCCCTCTATCGCGACGAACGCCGAACCTGGGGCCGCATGTTCGACTTCGTGGTACGAGAATGTCCCGCGGCGGTGGTCGCGGCGCGCCGGTACGTGTTCCTCGCTTTCCTGGTCTTCACCCTGCCGGCGCTGGCCGGCTTCCTGCTTCTGCGCGAACGGCCCGGGCTGGCGGCGGAGGTCCTGCCGGATGTCGTCCTGGAGCGCGCCGAGGCCGGGGCCGCGCGCGCCGGACGCGGCCTGGGCTACGTGGAGGCTGCCTCGGGAGAACGGCCGCTCATGGCGTCGGCCATCATAGGGAATAACCTCGGCGTGGCCTTCAACTGCTTCGCGGGTGGGATCTTTCTCGGCGTCGGCTCGCTGGTGTTCCTGGCGTATAACGGCCTCTCGATCGGCGCCACATCGGGACACTTCGCCAACGCCGGCTTACTCGGCTACCTCTGGACCTTCGTGATCGGGCACGGCGTGTTGGAGCTGTTTGCGATCTGGGTGTCGGGCGCCGCGGGATTCCTGCTGGGGCGGGCGGTCATCGCCCCCGGCGATCTCCCCCGCCGCGATGCGCTGGTGCTGAACGGCCGCCTCGCGATCCGGCTGATCGGCGCAGTCATC